>JAHEYW010000276.1 GCA_023251395.1 Bacteroidales bacterium | reverse complement strand
ATTCCTGCTTACGCGCCCATTCTTTTCTGATATCCTCAACATTCGAAAATGACTCTTCCTGCATCCTTGCCATATTAGTCAGAATATCAAGTTTCTGATGCGATTGGATAATAGTTGGTGAATACTCAAATCCTTCCAGATCTCTGTATCTGTCAACACCTCCATAAGCCGGATTTCTTAATGATGAAGGAAGGCTGTCCATTCCCAGAATAGGCCGGTATCTCTTATCATCCGAAAGCCTGAGGTCATTCATAGTTTTGAATGAATGTTCATATTTTTTATTGAGCAGTGAATATTGAAGCTGAATTTTTTCAATATCCTGCTTCAGCTTAAATTCCTTCGGTGAACCGAATGAATTCTCAAATACGGTCAGATAAAAAATGGAAAAAATTATTGACAAACTAAAAATCATAAGCCCCCTTAATAACTTTTTATTCCAAGGAATATGAACCTGCTTGAACTGCAAGTCGGTAATATCAAGGATATATTTTTTATTCCTTCTCAAGGGGAATTTGACTTTCGATTTTTACCTGTTTCGGACAAATCTAAATTAAATAAATTAATTTTACAAGCCAATCTTAAGGTATAATTTTAAAAATTCAACATAAAACTATATGAAGGCGAACGAACTGCGGCAGAAATTCTTCGATTTTTTTGAATCAAAAAAACATGAGATTGTTTCATCAGCACCCATGGTTGTTAAGAACGATCCGACGCTCATGTTCACAAATGCCGGCATGAATCAGTTCAAAGATATTTTTCTTGGGAACCAGCTTCCAAAAACAAAACGGGTTGCTAATTCACAAAAATGTCTGAGGGTATCAGGAAAGCATAACGACCTTGAGGAAGTGGGACATGATACATATCATCACACTATGTTCGAAATGCTTGGAAACTGGTCTTTCGGAGATTACTTTAAAAAGGAGGCGATAGAATGGGGCTGGGAATTTCTTACAAAAGTTCTCAATATACCTGAAGACAGACTCTATGCAACAATTTTTGAAGGAAGTAAGGAGGATGGCATTCCGCGGGACGAAGAAGCCGCAGGTTACTGGAATAATTGCTTTACTGATCCGGAAAACAGGATCATAGAGGGTTCCCGTAAGGATAACTTCTGGGAAATGGGTGAGACAGGTCCATGCGGGCCGTGTTCAGAGATTCATGCCGATCTCAGATCAGATGAAGAAAGGAAGAAGGTTCCGGGATACAAGCTTGTCAATAAAGGGCATCCGCTTGTGATTGAAATATGGAATCTGGTATTTATACAGTATAACAGAAAATCCTCCGGGGAGCTGGAGCAACTGCCAGCTAAGCATGTGGATACCGGTATGGGCTTTGAAAGGTTGTGTATGGCTGTTCAGGGCAAGAAATCAAATTATGACACAGATATTTTCCAGTCATTAATACAGGCAATTTCAAAGCTGACTGATAAAAAATATGGCTCAAATGATACCTGGGATATTGCCATGAGAGTTATTGCAGACCACCTCAGGGCAGTCTCTTTCTCAATTGCTGATGGGCAGTTGCCATCAAACAATAAAGCCGGATATGTGATCAGAAGGATACTTCGAAGAGCCGTAAGGTATGGTTATACAAGCCTGGAAATGGATGAGCCTTTTATTTATAAACTGGTTCCTGTACTTATTGATATTATGGGCAAACAGTATCCTGAACTTATTTCCGGTAAAGATCACATTTCAAAGGTGATTCATGAAGAAGAACAGGCATTCCTTAAGACCCTTGGGAAAGGCCTCAAAATGATAGATAAACTGGTGGAAGAAAGCAAGATAAAATCAAATCTTGTTCTTCCTGGCAAAGCTGCATTTGAACTGTATGACACCTTTGGCTTCCCGGTTGATCTTACCCAGCTGATACTGAAAGAGAACGGAATGACACTTGATATCAAAGGATTTGAAACTGAGATGGCCGGACAGAAAGAGCGGTCGAGAGAGGATGCATCTATTGAAGCTGGCGACTGGATTACATTGAAAAATTCTGAAGGAACGGTTTTTACAGGGTATGAAAAAACAGAGGATAACGTCGAAATAACAAGATATCGTGTTGTTAAAGTAAAGGGGAAGGAAAGTTACCAGTTAATGTTTGACAAAACTCCCTTCTATGCAGAATCAGGAGGACAGGCAGGCGATTCCGGTATCATAACTTCCGGGAAAGAAAAGATAAAAGTTCTGGATACTATAAAGGAGAATAATCTGATTATCCATATAGTCTCAGCCCTGCCCGAGAATCCCTCAGGTAAATGGAATGCAGCCGTTGATACTGAAAAAAGAATAATGACTGCCAATAACCATTCCGCAACTCACCTCCTTCATTTCGCTCTCAGGAAAGTCCTTGGAAATCATGTTGAACAGAAGGGTTCTTTGGTCAATGCTGATAGACTCAGGTTTGATTTCAGCCATTTCAGTAAATTGACAAAAGAAGAAATAAATAGGATTGAATTGCTGACCAACAAGATGGTAAGGGAAAATCATATTCGCACCGTTATCGAGAATGTAAGCCCTGACGAGGCGAAGAAAATGGGGGCTATGGCACTTTTTGGGGAAAAGTATGGAGAAAAGGTCAGAGTAGTAAGATTTGGTGAATCCCTGGAACTCTGCGGAGGAACACATGTCCAGGCTACAGGAAGTATCGGAATGGTAAAAATAATTTCTGAAGGTGCAATTGCATCGGGAATAAGAAGAATTGAAGCGCTGACGGCCTTAAAAGCTGAAGAATATATAAACGGCAAATTGAATTCAATTGAAGAAATAACTTCAATGCTGAAGAGTACTGGAAATGTCACTGAAAATGTCGAAAAGCTTTTGACAGAGAATTCTAACCTGAAAAAAACAATCGAAAAATATCATTTGCAATCGGCAGTTTCTGTCAAAAAATCACTCGAAGAAAAAGCAAGAAACATGGCAGGGTTCAGATTTATCAGCGGGAAAGTCGAGGCTGATTCAGTTGAAATTCTTAAAAACATTGCTCACCAGATCCGCAACAGCGGCATTGATACAGTAATGGTAATTGGATCTGAGTCAGATGGGAAAGCAAGTCTTCTTGTTATGGTTAGCGATAATCTGGTAACAACACTGAAAATAAATGCTGCTGCAATAATAAAAGAGATCTCTCCTTTAATAAATGGTGGCGGTGGTGGCCAGCCATTTCTTGCAACAGCCGGAGGGAAAAACCCCGAGGGAATAAATGCTGCTCTTGAAAAAGCTGCCGAAATGCTTAGCAGCATTTAATTTCGGCCCAAATCAGTAATGGTCGAAAAAATCAAAAAAATCAAATCCTCATATCATCCTGCATGACATGTAGATACATTATTTTATCCTATCAGGAACAAACAGTTGTTTTATCTGTTCGAATAATATTATTAGAATTGTAATTCACTTAGTAACATCAACCATGGAGATTACCAGAACTTTTGACATTATTGATCTTAACTGTGAAAAATATCCGAGAAAGATCAGAATGTTTTAAAACTTTTAAAGAGCGGCATAAACGGTATTTTGAAAAACCTTCCCAAGTTTTAGCGAAAAACCTCCGTCATTAAGTTTTTAAGCTCATTTTTTGTAATTTTGGGCTTTAAAATCCAAAATGAAAAACAAGTTTTCCGGACTCCTTTGGTTAATCCTGCTCGCATTTATTACAAGGTTGTTCAATTCTTGTATCTCCACAACATGTC
>JAHEYW010000001.1 GCA_023251395.1 Bacteroidales bacterium | reverse complement strand
TGCTGAATATGTATTGAACTCATTAATGAAAACCAAGATAATCGGATAATCGATATTGTTTAAAATATTCATCTGGTTTTCCAGATAAGTATCCAGTTTGCCATCAACGACATCTGTTGCATCATACTGCTTGGTTTTATCTAGACTAATATTGCTTGATTCTTTCATCCAGCTTTCAATATTAGAGTCAAATAAATGAAGCTGAATAGCAGGAATAGCGCCCATCCGCAGTTGTGCTTTGATCATCAATGTTGGTGGAGGCATTACTCCTAAATTGGTCCACAGAATTGGTTCATCCATATTTTGTAAATTACCTGCCGGATCTTGAATAGGTATGTCGGTATAGAAAATAAAAAGTTTGTTGCTGGAATTAAAGACTTGTGCAAAAGCTGGGTCGGCGCCAATAAACTCTTTAGAGAGCAGGAAGTGTCGTAAGTTCCAGCTTCCGAAATAAGCTTGATTGTCTTGGGGTGCCAATTTCATATGTTTCCAGGATTGAAGATATGACGGTTGACTATAAGCAACGGAACCAAGTTCTTGGGTTAGTTGCAAAATTGTGTTATTTGCTTCATCAGTGCTGATTTGATTGGTTATTATTTTAATAAATAGTTCATCATGCTGCCTCAGAATATCATCAACGTCATAAGTCAGTATTTTTTGATTCAGCTGATTATAAAATTGGATAAGATTTTGAGATAGAATTGGAGATTGGGTTGTTGTGGTTGCTGTAGTTGTTGTAACAGTTGTAGTAGTAGTTTCTGTATCATTAGTTGTTGTTGTTGTTTCTGTATCAGTTGTTGTAGTAGTAGTTGTAGTATCTGTAGTCGTTGTTGTTGTAATAGTAGTTGTTGTTGAATGAGTTGTGGTTGTAACATTTTTTGTTGTTGTAGTGGTTGAAGATGATGAAGATGTTGTTGTAGTTGTTGTTGTCGTTGTTGTTGTAGTTGTTGTTGAATGAGTTGTGGTTGTAACATTTTTTGTTGTTGTAGTGGTTGAAGATGATGAAGATGTTGTAGTAGTCGTTGTTGTCATTGTTGTCGTTGTAGTTGTTATTGTCGAACTTGATGAAGATGTAGTGCTTGTTGTTGTCGTAATTACCTTTGATTTCTTAATTATAGCCTTTGCAGTCACAAATTCGTATGGGGCATTAAGATTTACTGCCTTTATTATTACAGTAGCAGGTTTAGGAGTTGTTGAAGGTGCAGTATAAGTGGCAGGATTTTCTTGTGTTATAGTACCAACAGAATTATCTCCTCCGGGAATATTATTGACATACCAGAAAAGGTTGTTTTTAAAATTCTGTTTTCTTTTAATACTGTTTTTAGTGCTAACCTTGAATTTAATAGTTTTTTCTGTTTTAACTTTGATGGAGAGGGGAGCTATTTTCATAGACTTTGCAATAGAAATATTCAAGAATCCGGTTAGAAAAACAAGTAAAGAAATTATTGCTGGAAATGAAATCTTTTTCTTCATTTTTTTCCTTGTAAAGATTAAATCCTTTATAATCCTTATCCTTCTTTTTGTAAATCTTTACTTTTTTCCTAAAAAAAAGCCGGTTTCCGGGTTTGCCAGAAACAGGCCCTTCTATATTATGGGTCTCTTTGGTAACCCGGCCATCCTGATTGCTCAGGATCCGTTGGCTTTGCGTCCCCTACTTACACAGGGTTTGCCCTTTCTGAGACTTTTTGTATTTAGATTTTATACTTTAAAACATTTTAATAAAAGTTCTGTTTTTTAATTTTATTTCGCCAAACCTTCTGAAAAACATAATAAGAATATTCTAAAATTTCCTAAAATATTTGCCTGCCAAAATAAAAAACTACTGAGAGGGTTTTCTTTGGTTCTAATTTTTTGTCTTAAGTTGAATCATTTTGATTTGGAAGTAATATGGGCAAAAAATTAATAAAGTTGTAAGTTTCAAATCTTTCCTTGACACCATTTATATGCGATGATATTTTATAAAGGTATTGGGTCAAAGAGATTCGCATTCTTAATTTTCCTTTTAATTATTCTCATAAAAATGTTTTAAAAATTTATTTAATAGAATTTTATGGAGGATCTATGAATAGGGAGCCAGCATTAAAATTAGAAGGTTTTTTAATGTTTTTTATTATGATTTTTATTTTAACATGCACAAACTCATTTGCCGCAGAGATGGGATCTGTAAAAGGTAAAGTTTTGGACAAAAAAAGCAAGGTTTCCCTTCCAGGAATTACCATTACAGTTGCGGGAAGGGATGTTATCGGTTTCACAGATGAAAAGGGGAATTATTCTCTTGATCTTCCGGAAGGGACATACACAATCAGGGCTGAACTTCTCGGATATAAAACAGCAGAGGCTAAAAATGTTGTAGTTGTTGCAGGAGAAACCAATAATGTAAATTTTGCACTTGAAGAAATTGAAGCTATAAAGGGTGAAGAGGTCGTTGTTACAGGAGAAAGAACGGGTGTTCCTCTTTCAAGGACTACTGCCTCAGTATCCGTTATTTCTGCTGAGCAGACGAAGGACCTTGCAGTTACAGGAAATGCATCAGACCTGCTTGCATATACTCCCGGCGTTCAGATGGAGGGAGGCGGATCAGGAGGAGCGAAAACCATAAAGATAAGGGGTGCGACAATTGCTCCTCCTAAGGTAGCAACAGCAGGTATATTGCTTCTGGTTGACGGTGTTCCGATGAATGACCCTGTTTCAGGCTATGCGTCAATCTATATGCTTCCTTCAGAAAACATAGAAAGGATAGAAGTTTTGAAAGGGGCTTCTTCAGCGCAGTATGGAGGACAAGCATCAGCAGGAGTTGTAAATATAATTACCAAAAAAGGTAAAAAAGAACCAAGGACAACCTTTGATATGTCATTTGGCACATACCAGCACAGAGGTGATGCAGAACAAGAATATATACAAAATTATTCATTCTCCAATAGCTGGGGAAATGACTGGATTGATTACAGCATAGGCGGAAGTTACGGAAAGACTTCAGGGTTCACAACAGCAGAAACTGCAAAAGTCGGAAAGGTTTTTACAGAATTTGGCAAGACCCATCATGACCAGCAGACCTATGATAGTAAAGGACTAAAGCATAATCCAGACGGGTCGGTAATATATTCCTCAGGCGGACCACAATATTTCGGTTTCGGATTGAATAAACTTATGGATGCAGGGTCGGATGTGGATCAGCTCGAGAGATATACTGTAAACATGAGTGTTGGAATAAAGCTTTTTAAAAATAATACTCTCAGAATTAATCCGGGTTATTCTTTCCTTAACTTCTTTACACCTTTTACTCCGGATGTAAATCCGCTTAATAAACCAGATGATACATTTCTTCAGATGTTCCTTGATGTTATTAACAAAAGAGACTACATTAACTATTTTGACGAGTGGAAGATAACACCAAAGCTGACTTATAGACTCAGAGGCGGATTGATGAAAACCACTGAAGGAGGAATTTTTATACCTGTTCTTGATTATATAGACCAGCCAAAGGAGCGGGAGGCTTTAGGATATAAAGATGGGTTTGCAGGAGGAAACGGAAAATCTCCGTTCCTTCCAACTGCTGGTACAACCATTGGCAGAAGCTGGACTATGGCAAATGAAATGTCCTATGATTTTGATCTCCTTGACGGGAATACGGTGACAGCAGGGCAGGAATATCAGTGGATGAAAACCGATGCACCGCTTAGCCTGAACGGAGG
>JAHEYW010000275.1 GCA_023251395.1 Bacteroidales bacterium | reverse complement strand
CAGGTGCGGATGCAGAGGCAACTTTCTTTCCTTCAGGAGTGGTAATGGTTACCTCAAATTTATCACCGTTTGCAGCACCATTAAATTCCGGGGTAACAGAAAACTCACCCTTGTCAAGGTCGGGAATAATAAATACCCGTTCAATATATTTTTGAGGTCTGGCCTCCAGCCATACAGTCTGCCAAATTCCGGTTACGCGGGTATAAGTGATACCTCCCCATCTCGGAGGCTGCTGCCTTGACTGCTTCCCCAATGGCTGCTTATCGCTCATTATATTATCATAAGCGTAAACAACTATTTCATTTTCAGCTTTCTGAACAGCTTTCGTAATTTCAAATCCGAAAGAACCGGTACCACCCACATGGCGTCCAACGAGCTGGTTATTGATCCATACTCTTGTATCAAAATCAACGGCTCCGAAATTTATAAAAATACGCTGTCCCTGCCACTTGTCAGGAATTGTAAAGGTGCGTTTGTACCACGCACCCATAATGAAATCAGTATAACCTATTCCTGATAACTGACTTTCAGGCACAAATGGTACTTTTATTTTACGGTCAAACACCGCTGGTCTTGTTTTCCAGTTTTCTTCAGGGTTTTCAATTTTGGTTTGCATTGTGAAATCCCAGGAGCCGTTGAGATTTATCCAGCTGGCTCTCTCGAACTGCGGTTGAGGATGCTCAGGCCGCGGAACATCCTGTGCCCGTGTATTTAAGGCCATAAATGTAAACAGGGCGAGTGTTACACAAATGAAACTCGCCAATCGTAAGGTTTTAGTGCTTGCTTTCATTTCTAGATTTATTTGGAGATGGTTCTTATTCAGTATTCTTTCAATCCAAGATCAAAATAATTAAATGACTGTTCAGCAGGATTGAATTCGAACTTCAGGGCAATATGATTTGACCCTGATTTGAGAAGACGGAGAGCTTTTTCAGGCAACAGTACTTCGCTGATCTTTAACTCAGTGTCATTTCTCTTTAAATTATTTAATTGAAGTGCAAATTCTCCATTAATATAAATATCAGATATTCCGGTATTATAAGCAGTAATTGCAAGCTTTGCCGGCACAGACTTGAGAATGAAATCATTCTGAAGGTAAAGACTCCTCTCTTCCCATTTTGTATTCACCTCAGGCGCAGTCATTTGTGATTTTCCAAATGGCCCGGCCCCTGCACTCCATTTACCTGTATTTCCCTTTCTGAACCACTCTTTTACAGGTTCTTTAAAAGAATATTGCCATTGCTGCGGCTTATTCATAGAAAGTGGCAATACAACTTTGCCAGGTGCCACAGGTTTGAACAGTCTGCTGTGGATCTGTGCAAGTCTTTCGACAGGGATTTTACTTATTTTTCTGTCGTATGTCATCCAACCGTTGAGTTCATTCTCCACATCGCTGATCTGTGTATAAACAACAGCATCAAGCCCATAACTGATTAACAGTGATAAATTATCAACCCACTCCTTATATCTCTCCTCAAGTACATTTACAGAATTCACAGTTTCCCTGGAGAGGTCACCGGCCCTGTCAATTTTATCGGGCATTACAAAATCGGGGGTCCACAGATTGCCTTTTAACGGAAGGTCAATACCGCCTCCTTCACCGAGTACCATTGGTCTCGGATAGTATTTTGGTACCCAGGCAACAGACGGGTAAAATGTATAGTCATGAAAATCCCTGATATCCCCTACATTTCTGTCAATCCATCCGCTGGCATTGGATACCAGTCTTGACGGATCTTTTCTTTTTGTCCAATCAGTCAAACGCTCAGTGTCATACTGAACCCAGCCTTCGTTAAAAACTGTCCACTGAACGATTGAAGGATGATTATATAACTGATTGATAATTGTCTCCCATTCTGCTTCAAAAGCTTTCGCACCTCCCACCTCCGCGCGGCTCACTGAAGACCAGGGGCTTACCATATCCTGCCATAACAGGAGACCAAGTTTATCGCAATAATAATAGAATCTTTCCGGCTGAACCTTTATATGGATCCTGTCCATATTACAACCAATTTTTTTAAGATATTCAACATCAAATTTCAGCGCCTCATCAGAGGGAGGGGTCAATATACCGTCGGGCCAGTACCCCTGATCAAGAGGTCCCAGCTGAAAGATCCTCTGATTATTAAGATTAACATGCATCAGACCGGCACCGTCACGGGCAATTGAAATTTTCCTCATTCCAAAATAGCTTCCCACTTCATCAACTACTTTATCGCCAAGCAAAAGGCGTACTTTAAGATCGTAAAGAAATGGAGAATCGGGGCTCCAGAGCTTTGCGTTGCTGATTTTAAGCGTTATAGGTTTATCAACCGCACTTTCAACAGAAGCAACCTCCTTGCCATTATCATATGCAAGAACCTTTAACCTATGATTTAGTCCCCAGCCTTTCAGTCCGGCTTCGACAGTGAGGGTTCCACTATCTATATCCGGAGTAACCTTCAGGTTTTTTATTGATACATCACCCACAGGCTCCATCCATACCGTTTGCCAGATACCGCTTGTCGGAGTATAACGTCCTCTTGACAAACCCTGAAGGGTCTGTTTTCCGACAGGCTGAGTTCCGGTATTTGAAGGATCCCAGACAACCATATTTATCTCATGCGATTCACCCGGATTCAGAAAGTCAGTAATGTCGAACTGGAAAGCGTCATACCCTCCCTTATGTTCTCCCGCATATTTTCCGTCAATCCACAATTTTGTATAATAATCAACAGCCTCAAAATGTAACAGAATTCTTTTCCCTTTCCAGTTTTCCGGTATATTGAATAGACGTCTGTACTTCATTTCCTGAAAACCTGTTATGGGTTCTTTAATCCCGGACAGAGCTGATTCAACAGAGAAAGGAACAAGGATCTTCCGGTTAAATCTCTGGGAAGGACCAGTATTGTATCCCAGAGTTACAGTAAAGTCCCAGAGCCCGTTAAGGTTTTTCCATTCATCTCTGACCATCTGAGGTCTCGGATATTCTTTCAAAGCATTTTCGGGTGTTACACCTGCAGCCCATTGAGTCATAATATTGCCTCCGACAGGTTTCCAATCCTGGCCTGTTGCAGAAGACAATTGCAAAATCAAAATGAAGATCGTGACAGAGGTGAAAAAATAGTTTTTCATTTTTATGTGGTAAATAATTGATCAAAAAAATTCTTTATTTCAAATTAAATGCGGAGGTTTCTAACAAGGGTCTGAATCTGTAGTTCGAATCGAACTCGACCGGCAGGATTCCGGGTTTCTCTGAAAAAACAGCTGTCTGATCGCTTCCAAAAAAGGTACTCATCCACTGTCCTTCGCGGGTTTTGAACAGCATATTATGACCTCCATGCGGAATTGCAAGGTATCTGTCACTGTACGGCCCGTAAATATTATCTGCAACAGCAGCCATACAGTCATAAGTTCTGACACCATTTTTCTCATTCGTTTCAGCGCATATTAGTATGTATTTGCCCTTGTACTTTGTAAGAAATGCTCCTTCAAAACCGACGTCTTTATAATTTGAAGGTGTAAGCAGACGCTCATCCTCAGCCAGACCGGTCATATCGTCTTTCATTCTTGCCAACATGCCATTCTGGTGAATGAAATAGACCTTTCCATCGTCATCCTGAAATAACGAAGCATCAATTCTACCTGTCAGGGGCCCGTCCTTTTTCACATCCTCATAAGGTCCTTCAGGTTTGCCGGTAATACTTTTAAGTAATCCACAT
>JAHEYW010000274.1 GCA_023251395.1 Bacteroidales bacterium | reverse complement strand
CTACTCCGGTCACTGAGGATTTACACCACTGCTACCAATCCGTTCCTTTTTACAAAATATGTCTCCTTTAACCCGGATGTCAGTTTCAGAGGCGACCCGCTCAGACCAGGCAATGAAGCCAACGATTATCCATTGGCAAAAGGTCTTTTATTCGGACTAACTGCAACATTTTAAGGATCGAACTTATAAAAGATATGAATATGAAAAAGTCAATTAATATAGTAATAATAGTATCAGTTTTACTGATGTCATGTGTTAAGAATTTTCTTGACATAATTCCTGAATCTTCTGTAACAACTGATATCCTGTACAAAACTGACAAGGATTTTCAGGATGCCGTAACAGGCTGTTATACAGCTTTGCGGAGTGCATACAATGACATGTATATTTATGGGGATGAGCGAAGCGATGATGCCTGGCATGCCCTTGGGAATGATGTGACAATGAATGCCATTAACAATTTTGCCGAGAGGAGCAGTGAGAGTGTTTTTGCAAGCACCTGGCGTAATTATTATCTTGTAATTTTCCGCGCTAATGTTCTACTGTCAAAAATCGACAAGTTGGATGCATCAGTCATTCCAAATAAGAATCGTCACGTTGCAGAAGCAAAATTTCTTCGGGCTCTCGCTTATTTCGATCTTGTAAATATTTTTGGTGATGTACCAAAGGTTACAACTGATATATCAGTTTCAGATGCATATAAATCAGGCAGAATAAGTGCTGCTGTTATTTTCAGTGATGTCATTATCCCCGACCTGTTAGACGCAGAAACCGGATTGTTAGTTAAATACACTGGAGCTGATATTGGAAGAGCAACTGTTGGTGCCGCTAAATCATTACTGGGAAGAGCATATTTGACCATTAAGGATTTTCCTAAAGCTGAAGCTAAGCTGGCTGAAGTAGTGTCTTCTAATACGTATGCTTTATTACCTAAATATAGTGATTTGTTCGACTATACTAAAAATGAACACCATAGTGAATATATCTTTGATATAGAATATATTGCCGGGGGACTTAGCCTTGGCAGTCATTTTTCCAATTCTTTTGTGCCAAAGTCAACAGGATCATTTGCAGATACATATTTCAATATTAAAGGTGGAGTAGGAGAAATGAATAGTCCCACAATTGAGTATTTCAGAGCATTTAGTTCTAATCCTGTTGATCCCCGAAGGGATATTACTGTGGATACAAACAAGCTATTCTACAGATTTATTCAGATTTCTACTGTTACCAGAAAATATATTGCACCCACTGCCAGTCTGAACGATAGTCCTGCAAACTGGAAGGTGATTCGTTATGCAGATGTTTTACTTATGTATGCGGAGGCACTGAATGAAAACGGTAAAACTACTGAAGCTCTGGTCAATTTAAACAAGGTCCGGGCAAGGGTAAGCATGCCGACATATTCCGGACTGTCCCAAACTCAGGCCCGCGATATAATTTTTAATGAGCGAAGATGGGAACTTGGAATGGAAGGTCACAGATGGTTTGATCTGGTAAGAACAGGTCGTGCCCTCACTGTTATGGCTTCTTATGGGATGAAAGCTTACAATGTTGTTTTTCCAATTCCTTTAAGAGAAATCCAGGTTATTAATGACGCTTCAGTTTTTCCACAGAATGCAGGATATGATTGATAAATAAAAACAGAAATTTTGCCGGTCAGGTTTTTGCCTCGGTTAATCGCAATTGAGGCAAAAACTGACTATCAGTAATTTGACAGGCCTTTCTTAAAACTTACTCAAAATCTCTCTTTGACAATCCCGATTTTGCGGTTTCTTTTACCATATTTGATAATTGTATTATAAGCGGTTTTTTGATCGGGAAAATGATTAAAGGGCATCTGTTAAAAAAGAGGTGAGTTCCTAGCAGAAAATTTTGATGTCAGGGTGTCTCCCTGGTTGAAGTCCATAAATAATTTCCTGATACTCTTTATCCTGGTTTCTCATTTCAAAAACATATTAATCAAAATAATGAATCATTATGCAGACTAAACAAAATTTTATCCTAAAGAGCATGCTCTTAGTTCTGTTACTTATGCTACTACCTGATCTATCCCGATCACAGGAGAGCTCAAATACAAAGTATATTGATCCCACCATTGGTAACGTGGCTCCATTGCTTAACACTAACAGACCTGTGGTCCATCTTCCAAATCAGATGGTGAGAATGTTTCCGATGCGTTATGATCATCTTGATCTTCAGATAACCGCTTTCCCTTTACTGGCTTTAAATATAATTACACCTCAGGTTATCTTTTCGGTCAAACCTTCCTGTGGAGAGATATCCGACACAAGTTGGAACAGAAGACTGAATTATGATCAGGACTTTGAAATTACCCGCCCATGGTATTATTCAACCCTGATCACTGACGACGATATAAAAACTGAATATACGGCTGGTGAAAAAACCGGTATATACAGGTTTACTTTTCCAAAAGGGGTAAAAAAAAATCTATTATTGTCACATTGCTATGCTGACGGTCTGTATGAATTTCCTGCAAAAAACGAAATCACAGGAACTGAATTTGTCATAGATGCCATTCACCAGCAGAAGGGAGTCGCTTATATGTACGGTGTTTTTTCCGGCACGCCACAGAGCGGGAAAAGTCAGGGTGAAAAGGATTGGGGCAAATATTCTGTCGGAACGTGGGGCGGTGCAAAGCCAACAAGAATGAAGGGAGAAAAAGCATGGATCAGTTATTCTGAAAAAGATCCATCAGTGATTGAGTTCCGTTATGCAATTTCTTTTATTAGCAGAGAGCAGGCAAAGGAGAATTTCAGGGAACTTGAAGGAGTGACTTTTGAAGGATTGAAAACAAAAGGACAGTCAGCCTGGGAAAAAGTTGCTGATCAGATAAAAGTCGAAGGAGGAACTGAGGCGCAGCGCCGTACTTTCTATACTGCGTTATACCGTTGTTATCCGCGTATGACGAACATATCTGAGAATGGTAAGTACTTCAGCGGTTACGATAAGAAAGTGCATGAAGACAGCAGGCCATTTTATGTCGATGACTATTCGTGGGGGAATTTTCTGGCTTTGCATCCTTTATATATAATCCTTAATCCGGAAAGGGAGGCTGAAATGCTTCAATCCTATGTGAGAATGTACCAGGAGAGCGGGTGGATACCTGATTATCCTAAACATTTTGGTGACAGGGAAGGGATGTATGCTTTCCATTCATCGATAATGTTCCTGGATGCATATCGTAAGGGAGTTCGTAATTTTGATGTTAAAAAGGCTTTTGAAGGAATATTGAAAAGTGCTGAGCAGGCAACGATGCTTCCTTCAAGGAATGGACCCAAAGGGGCGCTGGAAGATTTCTATAATGAAAAGGGTTATTACCCTGGTCTGCACCCCGGTGAAAAGGAAACTGATCCAACTGTGCTGGCCAAGCGCGGCCAGAGAAGATCATCAGTCGCCATTACCCTCGGCCATAGTACCGATGCCTGGGCATTAAGCGAGATGGCCAGGGAATTGGGAAATTCTGAAGTTGCTTCACGTTTTGCACCAAAAGCCCAGAATTATAAGAATCTGTGGGACCCCAATACAAAATTTTTTATGCCCAAAGATGCAAAAGGTGAGTGGATCAAAATTAATCCGCAATTCCCATTTGATCCAAAATACCCTGAAATGACATCGGGAGATTATTATAATGAGAATAGTGGCTGGCTTTATATCTGGTACGTCCAGCATGATATTGAAGGATTAATCGGATTAATGGGAGGAGAAAAGA
>JAHEYW010000273.1 GCA_023251395.1 Bacteroidales bacterium | reverse complement strand
GATGATTAAAATGATTATTCATTATCAGAACACCCCAAAATATTCATTTTGGTCAAATCCCTGGCGCAATAGACGCTAATTGTTCCGGTAAATCTTCTGACAATTTCATTAATCTTTCTATATCTTTTAAATCAACCCCCAAATCCTTCAGGGTGGCTTTATAATGACTCTATTATGAGTATATACAAATATTCCTAAGGTAATCCGAATGCGGATGCAGGGCTTTTTCTTCGCAAGCTCTCCATCAGAGAATTATTGGAAGATATTGTACCTCCCCAGAAAATTTCTGGGTTTATCATAACTTTTTCCTATTTTTGATTTTGTAACTATCTAACCTGAATTTTGTTAAAAGCGGTTCTGTTTTGCTTCTAACCTAAAATAATCTCTGACATGGCAGGATCAATCCTTATTCGAAGACTCACAATCATCATTTTAAGTTCAGTAATTTTATTTTCATGTAAAAAGGAAGAGAAATGGACTACTCTTATTGATAACAAACTGTCAAACTGGGACAATTACCTCAGCTACCGGCACATGGTCGGATATGACGGATCGGTTCCAAAGGACAAAGATGGCAATGAAATTGCCCCTGTCGGTTTTAATCAGCCTGGCTATCATGTTTTTACTATAGTAGAAGAAAACAATGAACCTGTAATAAGGATCAGCGGGGAATTCTATGGCTGCCTGATTACAAAAGAGGAATATTCCAATTATCATCTGAAACTTAAAGTAAAATGGGGTGATAAAAAATGGGACCCCAGAAAAAAACTATTAAAAGACTCGGGTATTCTCTACCAATCAATCGGGCCGATAGGAGAAGACTTCTGGCGTTCATGGATGCTCTCACAGGAGTTCCAGATAATGGAAGGTCACATGGGAGATTTCTGGAGCCAGAAAATGTCTGCCATTGATATAAGGGCTTACATCCCCGAATCAGTAATGTGTTCAGTGGCAGATGAGTCCCAGCCATTTATTCCATTCGGGCAAGGTGCTCAGACAGGTTTCTGCATGAGAAGTGCAAATTACGAAATACCAGGTGAATGGAACAACATCGACCTTATATGCTTCAATGGAAGGAGCCTGCATATTGTAAATGGCCATGTGGTAATGGCGCTTGCAAACTCGCGGAATTTTGAGAATAGCAATTCCTTACCACTTGTAAAAGGCAAAATACAGATTCAGAGCGAGGCTGCAGAAGTCTATTACAAGGATATAAAAATCGGAAAACTAGGGACCTTTCCGGCTGAGTACGAAAAATATTTTAATTAGACTCTTCCCTTTCCGACAATTGGAGCTGATAAAATATCTTATAGCTTCTATACCTGGGCAATCTCCCTGGTTTTGAATGGCTGATGATTTTGTTGTTCAAATAAGAATACATTTTTTGATGAAGACGTTATCTTTATAAACTTTATTGAATTACAGGAAAGGGGATGGCTTACGTCCAATCTTTAAAATGAACCTTTTTAAAAAAAGAAAATAATAAACTAATATTATTAAAAGAACTATACAATTCTAACGAGACCAAAATCTTTAAGATCGTCACTATGGGAAAACCAGAAAAACTAATGTCCCGCCACGAGATGTTAAGAAATGCAACACTAACTGAAGTAGCTGGCGCAGTACCGCCAATATCTTCTATCGCAGAAACGGCAAATCAAACTCCACGGAACCGGACTATTGAAGAAAACAGCAAACACGGAACTAACGAATGGCAACTTCAATATACAAGGTTTGACGATCCTGTCACCCTGGCTTCATATCCTTTAGTACGGCGTGTACGTTCATCGGCAATTGAGGGTTTTGCATCAAGAACAAGTGTAATGCCTGGTGAGAGTATTGATTTTAAAGTAAGCATGAATCCTGCCGGAAAGTTCAGTATTGATATTTACCGGATGGGATATTATGGAGGAACAGGCGGTTGCCATATGACAAAGATCGATTCGCTGGATGCCCGACCACAATTTATGCCGACGATGACAATCGAAAGATTGAGGGAATGCAACTGGGAAGTTTCTGCCACCTTTCATGTTCCTAAAGACTGGCCAGGCGGTGTGTATCTCGGGAAACTTACACGCAGCGAACAATTTGGGTACCAGAGCTACCTGATTTTTGTTGTAAAGGAGCATCGCAAATCGGATATTCTGTGCCAGGTAAGTGATCTTACGTGGCAGGCATATAATAAATGGCCCGGAACAGACTCTCTTTATGATGATGGCACACCGGAAGTGTGGTATTCTGGACCAAACGTACGGGTTAGTTTTGATCGCCCGTATACCAAATATTTACAGGTTTATGATGCACCACTTTCAGCTGGCTCAGGAGAATATCTTCTTTGGGAGCATCCAATGTCGTTCTGGCTTGAACAACAGGGATATGATGTTACTTACTGTTCAAATCTTGATGTTCATTCAGATCCCGATATTTTGGGATTAAGTAAAGTATTTCTTTCCGTAGCACACGATGAATACTGGACGAGAAAGATGTATGATGAAGCTGTCAAGGCACGGGATAACGGATTAAGTTTCGCATTCTTCAGTGGGAATTCTATTAACCATGAGATAAACATTTTTGAAAGTTTCGATGGTACTCCTAACCGGGCATTTTCAAGAGAAAAACCATTCCAGGATGAAGAAAATCTGATGGGAAACAGTTCATATGGACATGGCTGTGGTGACTGGATTGTGAAAAATTCCAGGAACTGGATTTATGAAGGGACCGGTCTTAAAGATGGAGATAAGATTCCCGCAATAGTCGGTTGGGAATATCATGGACCACCACTCGCAAATATTAAAGGCCTTGAGATTGTGGCTGAAAACTCATTACACTCAAATACAAAGACTCCTCATACAGCGGTGGTTTACCCATGTCCAAAAGGTAACTGGGTATTTAATGCCGGAACAATATGGTGGGCTGAGGGACTTTCCCAGCCACCGGGACATATGCCTGCAGCTCACTCATCAGGAGGTGAGAATACGTTCGGTGTGAATCCTCATGTTCAGAAAATAACCATGAATATACTCAACAGGATGATTAAAGACTCGCCAAGAAAATAGACCTGGCAAGTTATGATTGTCTGAATCATACAATATTACCAGTAGGCAGGGCATTCATCTTTTGTTTTTGTCCCGGGTTTATAATGCCTGTTGCCAGAAACTGTTCCTTCCCTCTTATTGTCACAGCCGAAGAATAGATTCAGGCCAAATCGAAGGCATAGCATTCTTGCATTATAGGGGACGATGATTATTTGGTTGGAATTTTGGTTTGTCGCTGGAAGGGATGATAATTTGATTCTTGTGTATCTTAGAGGTATATTGTCAGTGACTATATAGAACTGTGCACCCCTGCGCCCAAAGGCTAATCCACCTCCGATCTGATTGAATTTATGATTCATGAGAGTGTAGCTGACCGTTGCGGCGAAGGCTTTAAGCGGTGTAAAATTGATGGATAGAGTAAGTGACGGCCTTACATATCCACTGTTTACCTCTATCCAGGTAACCGCGCCTGCTTTCACTGAAGGGGAGATCTCCCTGGTAATCCCCCCGTAAAAATTAAACGGCACAGCAGAAAGATAGCCTTTTGGAGCAGTTGATGCAGTTATATAGCGGGAAAGTGAATCGGAAAGTGCCTTTGCAAATTCGTTCTGCCTCTGAGCATTTATGAACTGGGTTATATCTGCCTGATTGAAATGAATTGTTTCAGCCACATAGAATGTGCTCAAATTATCCTTCCAGTG
>JAHEYW010000069.1 GCA_023251395.1 Bacteroidales bacterium | reverse complement strand
CAAATATTCCAAAAAGCAAGGAAATTATGATCAACCCGGATAAGAGGTATATTGTAGAACTGATACCCAATGCAGGAACCAGATAACCGGACGTAAGTATAAATCCCACTGCCGAACCTTTCAGATCAGCGTTGTAAACAGATGCCGGGTCTTGTAAGTGGGATGTGCTCCGGGTAAGTACATTAAAGAGTTGCCCGGTAAAAACTGCAGGAATAAATACTGAAATGAGGATCAACGATAATGCCAGATATTTACTCATTGAAAGAGTTATATTCTTTATAAGGAAACCTTCTCCAAGGTAAAAGAGAGCAAGAATTATTCCGAGAAATAATACAGTTATCATGTTCCTGCTTTTTATATCAAACCAGGAGCCAGCAGCAAGTCCTGACATTAATGATGCTATTATAAGACCTGTCAAAAGATACATATTTCCAATTACAGCCTGTAAAATAAAAAGAGTTATAAGTTCGAATCCGGCAAGGGCTGCCGCTGATGAAAACATGATAAGATTTTTTCTTCTGATTGAAAAGGCAGGAATTATGAATATGGTTATAAGGATTATTATCGCAGGCAACCTTTCGTTTATGTTTTTTGAAAGATTATAGGACTGAAAATGGAAACAGGCTATGGGAAATTCTGCTGTGTTCTTTTGAACCGTCGGGTCAATTATAGAAATGACATTCTGGGATTTCCTGGTAATGAGATCATCATCCAGATAATTGTTATTTACGTAAGTATTCTTTATTCCCCTGTCTTTTAATAGTCTGCATATTGATGATGTGACTTCTCCGTCAGATGAAATTAAATACAATTTGTTGCCAACGACCGGGACTACATTTTTAAAATGGGATTTCAGGCTGTTTACTATTGATGAGTACAGGACTACAGATTCTTTGCTGTAATAATTTTCCCCACTTCCTGGTGAACACATAAAGACCCCATTTAATTTTAATGTTTTCTTTACAGATGCAAAATACTCAGTGGTGAAGAACCTGTTAAGCTGAAGTGTTGATGGTGGGGGGATGAACTGCAAAACAACATCAAACTTTTCTTTCGTGTCTCTGATGTATCTCAGTGGATCGTCATTAACCAGCTCCGGATTTTTAGAAATGGTATCATTCTTTATCAATCCCATTTCAAGAAGTGCAGGATCTCTTTCCAGAAAGACTATTTTATCAATGTTATATTTTAAAACTTCCCTCAGATTTGATCTGATATCACCTGAAATTAACAGTATGTTTTTGGGATTATCATGCTGGAGCATTGTGTAATGAACATTTTCCTCGCGCTCCATTTCATCATTACGGTACGACTGAAGGCGTTGATTATAGTATATGTTTCTATCGCTATTATATTCAGTGGTTGTGATATTTCCATAGGGTGTATCCCTGGTTGCAAGTACTTTAATATTTCCAAGGAACAACTGTCTGAAGACCTTGTCAGGACCGGTAACCAGATTAATAACCAGCATAAGAGTTGCCAGCGACAGAACGGTAATTCTGGCGGCTCTTGAAAGATCATAAAACAAGAATAAAATACAGGTGATATTAAGAATAATAACCAGAACCAGAAGTTGATACGTATTTAATACTCCTCCAAGCAGAATTGAAACCAGAATACCAGCAATAACGGATCCTGTAGTTTCAAGCGAGAAGGATCTTCCGGGATTCTGAAGTTGTATTTGTTTGCCTCCGGTTATCAGTTTCAAAAAAATGAAACCTGAAATAAAGGTGACAGGGAAAAGTGAGATCAGTGAGATAATCAAACTTATCAGGTATGAAGGAGTTTCACCTGGGTTAAGAAAAATACGGTTCAGGAGAATTAATAGGGAAAGACTTAAAGGAATTGAACAGGCAAAATAGATATTAATCTTTCTGATGTCATTGAGTAGTGATTTTCTGGCAGCTGCGGTTCCGAGGGAAGATCCAAATATCCAGGATCCAAGAAAGGTTCCCGCGATAAGTTCATAACCACCTGCAATAATCATCATCTCCCTTATAAGAAGAAGTTGAACTGTGGTACTTATAAACCCAATTATGAAGAGGTTTAAATTGACTTGTCTGATCGTCAGTAATGGTTTATCCCTTGATTCTTCATAAGTTTCATTCCGATGCCTTCTAATAAGGTCACCGAAATATGAGAAATGCCAGATAAAATGAAAAAAACCTGTAAATGCCATGCCGATTCCGCACTCAACATGCCATTTTAAAATGATCTTAATAAATGATATTTCCCATTTATAGGTAATCTGAAGGGCCAGCAAAATACCTGCTGCAAGAGTTAAAAAGAAAGCCAGGGCCAGTACAGAATTCCAGAATCTCCTGTGGTTCTGAATGGAATAGAATCCAGAAACTGAAAGGAAATAACTTATTAAATATAGAACGATCGATGATATTCCTGTGCTTATTACATGATACATGGCTGCAGTTACTTTTCTTCAAGAATGACTGCCTCATATATATATAGTTCAGCATCTTTCCAGCCGTTCCAGCCTAATCCGGCTTTATCCCGTGAAGTATAGCCAAGGAACTCCTCCAGTGTCCAGTGATTTTCTGTTGCAACCTGGGGAAGCATCGTTCCTGATAAAAATCCCTTTTTGATATATATACCATGTTTGCCAAGAACGATCTCCTTCTCGCTACCTACGCGTCGCAGGGGACTGAGGACGGATATCTCGATCTCGATTTTTGCAAATTCTTCCTTTGAAAGAAGCTGAAACCTGTTATCTTCAAATGCAGACGCAGCGGCCATCTGACTAACAACTTCATACAATGGATCGGGAGGATTAAACCTTCCAATGCAGCCTCTTAATGCACCATTGAGTTTTAAAGTAACAAAAGCACCAAGATTTCTTCTGAAAATTGCAGGAAGCGTTTCAGGATCTATTTTAAGGGTTTTCTTTTCATAAAGAAGAGACTTTATACTGTTTCTTGCGATAGCAATGAGTTTTTGTGACTCCTCGCTGGTAAATCGTACTTCGTCCGAAATTGATGGTGACTTTATACTCTTTCCTTTCTCTTCGAGGATGATTGCGTTATAACCAACCACTTCGTCCTTGTTCCCGTACCTGGAATCGCCGGAGTTATTGTAGCATATTTTCTTAAAAACAAGATCGGGATCCTTTTCAGCGAGGTATAGAAGTGTAAGACCCGATGTCCAGCCGCACATGCTTGTGGCCAGATTCTTAATATCTTTTGATTCATTGTTACTGAGAGTCGTGAGAAATGTTTCACTTCTCTTCGAGATTATTGCATCAGCAGTACGTCTGTCGACATCAACAGCATTTTTATAGGAAGGATAATGTGAAAAATCGCTGCTGATCACAAAAAGGTTCTCAGGTATAAAATATGGCTTAAGTGCTTCAGCAATTCTGCTAATTGTACTGGTATTGTCAGTACCTATAATAATAGGTATAATACTTATTCCATTCTTGAAAATGTACTGGATAAATGGTAACTGCACCTCAATACTATGTTCTCGCAAATGTGCTGTCACAGGGTAGTCAAATACTTTATTCTCTTTTAGTTTGTTAGCAATTTCCGTATTGACTTTAACCTTCCCAATGGGAGTGATAAAGTCACCTGTGTTATAGATAGAAGCGCCAGGAAATGCCATTACATGGCTTGATCCAATAATGAAAATATTTTTATAGCCTTCCGGATTTTTTATTGATGCGAAAGCCGAAGCAGCTATCTTCCCTGAGAATACATAGCCTGCGTGTGGACTTATCAGGGCCCTGACCTGTAAATCTGAATTAGTTTTTACGCAATCCGAAAAGAGTTCTTTAAGATTGACCATCAGGGTATCTTTATCTGCCGGATAAAAGCTTCCGGCTACAGCAGGATTCCTGTCAGCTGAAATGTTCTGTGCATAACTATTCATTGTACCCACAATTAATAATATAATACCAAATACCCTTCGCATAGTAAAATGCAATTTATCCGGTATTAAAGTTATGCCAAAAAAATCAATGATAATGTGGTAAATGAGAAATAAAATGAGCTCAAGGAATCAAATGAGAACCATTGATTCCTTGAGGATTTTCCCTGCTGAATCTGTACCGTATAGTTTTATCCCGATACTGATCGTTGAATTATTTATTATATCAACAATATGGCTTAGTGCATCCTTAATATCTTCAACATCCATATTGTCATATTCTTCAATTCCAAAATACAGATGGACCAGAAGAACAGCTTCAGGAACTTCAATCCTGCTCAGGGTTTTAACAATTTTTGCCAGCCAGATGGAGGTCGCAGTATTGAAATACTCAAGATTGAGTCGCAGATTAGTTGTCTGTTTGGGTGCTCTGACATATTCCTCTACCCAATCCAGAACAGGTCCATAAACCTCAGTAGCATTTTCAGGTATCGACCTGCCTGAGAGTATTAATTCACCTGTAAGCTCGTTCAGGTCTATCTGAGGGGTTTTTTCGGTTGGTTCAGTAAATGTGCTTTTAAGATCTTTCATTCTGATCTGCTGTGTAGAAGATGTTTTCCGCCTTTCAAGAGTATCAAATTTATTATTTTTTTTGTTTGCTTAAAATACCTTCATCAAAAAGAAAGATATGGTAGTCAACTTTTTTCAGGTGTTAATATAAACCATCTGCCAGGTTCCTGCTGCTTGCATACCATTTGATTTTTAACTTGTAAATCAAAGTTTTAATATATTATATTTGCAGGCTGAAAAATTCTATAATCGAATATGGACAATATACTCAAGGAAAAGATATTAATTGCAGTAAGGTCTTTGTATAAGAGCGAGATACCGGAAAACCTGATTCAGGTCCAGGAGACCAGAAAGGATTTTAAAGGTGATTTTACCCTTGTTGTATTCCCATTATTGCGGTATTCGAAAAATACTCCGGAGCAGACCGGAAGTGATATTGGAAAATATCTTCTGGAGAATCATAATATCATTTCTGATTACAATGTTATAAAAGGATTCCTCAATCTCAATATTTCGGATTCATGGTGGCTTGATATATTCAAGGGGATAAGCCGGCAGAAAAATCAGCTTGAAGGGCTTAAAACACACAATCCGGAGACAATTCTTGTCGAATACTCTTCACCCAACACAAATAAACCGCTTCACCTGGGACATATCAGGAATAACCTTCTTGGCTTTTCGCTGTTCAGAATTTTGTCAGTTACCGGTAATCGCGTAATCAAGACAAATATTGTTAATGACAGAGGTATTCACATATGCAAATCTATGCTTGCATGGCAAAAATGGGGAAATGGGGAAACCCCTGATTCGGCTGCTCTTAAAGGTGATCATCTTGTTGGAAAATATTACGTCCTGTTTGAAAAAGAACTGAAAAAGCAGGCTGAGCCATTTTTGGCCACTGGGATGGATGATGAAGCAGCTCGTAACTCTGCTCCTCTGATGCAGGAAGCAAGGGAAATGCTTCTGAAATGGGAATCCGGCGATCCTGAAGTGGTCGGATTATGGAAAACCATGAATGGCTGGGTCTATGAAGGTTTTGACAAAACCTATGAAAAACTGGGAGTTGATTTCGATAAAATATACTATGAGTCTGAGACTTATAAATCGGGAAAGGAAATTGTTTTAGAAGCACTCAAGAAAAAAGTGCTATACCAGAAAGCAGATACATCAATCTGGGCTGATCTTACAGATGAAGATCTCGATCAGAAACTACTGCTCAGGTCTGATGGAACAGCTGTTTATATGACTCAGGATCTCGGTACCGCCTGCATCAGACAAGAAGAATATGGATTTGACAAATGTATCTATGTTGTTGGTAATGAACAGAATTATCATTTCCAGGTTCTGAAAGCAATTCTTAAAAAGATGGGATACAATTGGGCCGATGGACTGATCCATTTCTCATACGGTATGGTTGAATTGCCTGAGGGAAAAATGAAATCACGCGAAGGTACTATTGTTGATGCGGACGACCTTATACAGGGTATGATAGATTCAGCGAGAGAGCTTTCATTTGAGCTGGGAAAGCTTGAAGACTATCAGGAAGAAGAACGTGTGGATATTTTCAGGAAAATAGGTCTTGGTGCATTGAAGTATTTTATTTTAAAGGTTGACCCCAGGAAGAATATGACTTTCAATCCGGCAGAGTCAATTGACTTCAATGGCAATACTGGCCCATTTATACAATATACCTATGCCAGGATAAGATCAGTCATAAAAAAAGGTGAACAGAATGGTTTGAGGGAAGACCCTGATCTGTTATCCTCTGTTAAACCTTTGCAAAAAGAAATTGAACTCATAAAGTTAATCAGGAAATTCAGGGATGTCGTTAATGAATCAGCCTCTACCTACAGTCCTGCATTAATTGCCAATTACTGTTATGAGCTTGCCAGGGAATACAATCAATTCTACCACGATCATTCAATCCTGGCCGATGAAAATGAGCTTGTACGAAACTTCAGGCTGGTACTCTCACGACTCACCAGTGAGATATTGAACTCAGGAATGTGGATGCTTGGTATAGAAATGCCTGAAAGAATGTAAAAATCACAACTGAAATAATTAATATTACTTGTTAAAAAACAGATCAGTATAATGTTTGAGAATCTAAGCGACAGACTGGAGAAATCCTTTAAAATACTTAAAGGACAGGGACGGATTACGGAGATCAATATAGCCGAGACTCTGAAAGACGTAAGGAGGGCCTTACTTGATGCTGACGTCAACTTCAAAATTGCCAAGCAATTCACTGACACAGTAAAACAGAAAGCCCTGGGTCAGGAAGTTCTCAAGGCAGTAAACCCTTCACAAATGATGATCAAGATAGTTCATGACGAACTTGTTGATCTGATGGGTGTTGACAAGACAGATATTAATATAAAGATCAATCCGGCTGTTATATTAATTGCTGGCCTTCAGGGGTCAGGAAAAACCACATTCAGCGGGAAGCTGGCAAAATGGGTTAAGTCAAAAAGAAGCAAAAACCCGCTTCTTGTCGCAGGTGACGTTTACAGGCCTGCTGCAATTGAACAGCTGAAAGTTATCGGTACACAAATCGAGGTTCCGGTCTATTCGGAGGAGGGAAGTCTGAACCCTGTCCAGATTGCTCGAAATGCTATTAAGGAGGCAAAAATAAAAGGCTATGATGTTGTAATCATCGATACTGCAGGACGTCTGGCTGTTGACGAGGAGATGATGAAGGAGATTGCTTCTGTCAGGGAAGCCGTTAATCCACACGAAATATTATTCGTTGTTGATGCAATGACCGGTCAGGATGCAGTCAATACTGCCAAGGAATTTAATGAAAGGCTTGATTTTGATGGTGTTGTACTGACAAAGCTTGATGGCGATACACGTGGTGGAGCAGCTCTTTCCATTAAAGCTATTGTAAACAAGCCTATCAAGTTCGTCAGCTCAGGGGAAAAGATGGACGCGCTTGATATCTTTTATCCTCAGCGAATGGCCGACAGGATACTCGGAATGGGTGATATTGTTTCACTTGTTGAAAAAGCCCAGGAGCAATATGATGTTGAGGAGGCCAGGAAACTGCAGAAGAGAATTGCAAAGGATCAGTTCGACTTCAACGATTTTATTACTCAGATACAGCAGATCAAGAAGATGGGTAATGTCAAGGATCTGATGGCTATGATCCCGGGAATCGGAAAAGCTGTAAAGGACCTTGATATTGATGATAATGCATTCAAGGGAATTGAGGCAATAATAAGAAGTATGACACCTGAGGAGAGAACTAATCCTGCAATTCTTAATGGAAACCGCAGGAAGAGGATAGCAACAGGATCAGGTACTTCAGTTCAGGAGGTCAACAAACTGGTAAAGCATTTTGATGAAACCAGAAGAATGATGAAAATGGTGACCAAGAGCGGAAATCCGGCACGACTCATGGGTAAACGATAATTGACTTGTTATGTACCAGATTATTGACGGAAAGAAAACAGCTGCGAAAATTAGACAGGAAATAGCTGGGGCTGTTGCGCAGCTTCATGAATCAGGTAAAAGGATACCTCACCTTGCAGCAATTCTGGTAGGAAATAATGGATCGAGTGAAACCTATGTGGCAAATAAAATAAAGGACTGTGCTGAAGTTGGTATAAGATCGTCACTAATCAGGTTTAATGATAACATTTCGGAATCGGAGCTTATTAGGGCCATCGAGAAACTAAACAATGATTCGGATGTTGACGGCTTTATTGTTCAACTCCCGCTTCCTAATCATATATCTGAGAACAAGGTTATTGAATCAATTGATCCATCCAAGGACGCAGACGGATTTCACCCTGTTAATCTTGGAAAGATGATAATAGGTCTTCCATGTTTTCTTCCTGCGACTCCTTATGGAATAGTTGAATTGATAAAGAGATATAAGATTCCGACTGCCGGCAGGCATTGCGTGGTTATTGGCAGAAGTAACATTGTTGGCCGGCCTGTTAGTGTTCTTATGTCTCAGAAAGGAATTGATGCTACAGTCACAGTTGTTCATAGCAAGACAAGAAATATTGAGAACATTATTTTGCAGGCTGATATTATCATTGCAGCAATTGGGGTTGCCTCTTTTGTTAAGGCAGACATGGTAAAGGAAGGTGCAGTGGTGATAGATGTGGGCACAACAAGGGTACCTTCAGGTGAAACCAAATCTGGCTGGAAACTGGCCGGGGATGTTGACTTTGAACATGTGGCCCCTAAATGTTCATATATTACTCCGGTTCCGGGAGGAGTTGGACCGATGACAAGAGTATCACTCCTGCGTAATACACTTCTGGCTGCAAATCAGAGAAAGATCTGAAGTTTTCAGAGATTTTTAAAGCTTGTAAAATAGAGGTCAAATCCTCCTGATCCGCCTGGTTTGTCTGAGGAAAACACCATAAATAAATTTGAAAAATTGGCGTCGGATCCAAGTACAGGTCTGAACTCATCGGAAGAGCTGTTTACCTTTGGTCCCATATTTACAGGAGTACTCCATTGACCCTTTTTATAAACCGAGTAGTAAATATCATACCCGCCCAAACCACCTGGCCTGTTCGACGCGAAAACTATAATATTCCTGAATAAAAAGGGACATTTTTCATCAGCTGTAGTATTAAGGCTGTCAATAGTTACTGCTGTAGTAAAGTTCTGGTTCATCCATCCATCTGTTGTGGCCGAGGAGGATTTCTTGACGAGCATTATATCGAAGTTTCCGCCTCTGTTAGATGAGAAATAGACTGAATCCTCACTCACATCAAATGAAACATAAGCGTCATCGAAATTGGAATTGAGTAGTGTAGCAGGGTAGGGGCCGGAAACTGAAGGTATTGTTGTTCCGAACTGCGGCAAATATTTAAGATAAAAGATATCCAGCTGTGCATTGGCATTCTGAGAGGCAAGGAAAAGATAATTGTAGCCATCAGTTAAACTGTACATACTGTACGGTCCAAAATCATTTCCGGTTGTTATTGCCTTTGAGATAAGTGAAGAATAGAGCTGGTCATTAGTTATTGAAGAGCTAAGCTTGAATGTTCCGGTGTTCTTATCAAACGAATAGTTTATTACCCCCTGAACAAGATCAAATTGCCCACCTTTACTTTGCCTGTTACTCGAAAAAATAATTGGCGATTTGTTCTCAACTAATAGAATATCAGAATTGTAATCATCATAAATAGTATTTAATCCTGTCATGTTATATACGGAATCCGGAAATACTCCTGTCAGGTATTTAACTGTGTTTTCCTTTTTCTTGCATCCGCCAAATGTTACAAGAATGATAGTCAGGATAATAAAAATTGAAATTATGCCGGATGCTTTTTTCATGTTGAGAACAATTAGGAAGCGTTATCACAAAGATATTAATATTAAAGAAATCAAAAAACCGGGTTAAGGCCCGGTTCTTCGAAGGTAGAATTTAGGTTAATTCTAAGGTTTATTGAGTATGAGGGTATTTTCCTGTTTTATATCCCTAAGATGGAAATTGACGTCCGGCGGTTGCGTCTGTTTTAAAATATATTATTAAAATAATTATGATATTCTATTTATGTAATTAATAATTAGATGTTTGAAAAAACGTTAAAATGTTAATAATTGAGATACAACACAAAATGTGGTCTTAAAAATTCTATTATTTTTGTCAATATTACCTGTTTAAGATGGAAGACGATAAATATGGGCTTTCCCATGAGGAGGAAATTAAACAAGTTGTTCAACGATTCGAAAGGATGAAGAAGAATAATGAGAATTATTTTTTTGATGTCATCGAATTTGAATCTATTATCGATTATTATCTTGAGAGCAATAATCAGGTTAACGCATCTGAAGCAGCTGCTATAGCCGCAAAGCAGCACCCAAATTCTGTATCTATTCAGTTAAGGAAAGCAAGAGTTCTCCTTGAAAAGGGAAGAGCTGTTGAAACGTTGAAAATATTGCGAAAGCTTGAAAGCATTGAACCTGGCAATCATGAAATATACATTGCAAAAGGAACTGCACTTGGAATGCTGGGGGATGTCGCAGGCGCAAAAAAAATGTTTGATTTCGCACTGACTCTTGATTCCGACGATGTTCCTAACATCCTTTTCTCCATTACCTCCATATTACAGAATTTGAATTATTACGAGGCTCTTATTCCTTATCTTCAAAAGCTGATGGAACTGGAACCTGATTACCAGGCCCATCTGTATGATCTTGCTTATGCATATGAGAAAATTGAAGATTTTGAAAACAGTATAAAATACTACAAGCAATACCTCGACGATGAACCATACTCTGACAGCGCATGGTATAATCTTGGAATTATTTACAATAAATCGGAAAGACACGAGGAGGCACTGGAGGCTTATGATTATGCTCTTGCAATAAATGACCAGAATACATTTGCACTATTCAATAAAGGGAATATTCTGAGCAACCTCGACAGACATAGCGAAGCGATTCATGTCTACCATGAATTTCTTGAAATTGAACCAGACAACTATGAAGCCATGACATACCTGGCCGAATGTTATGAGAAATCTGGTGAGCCGGAAATGGCAAGAAAGTATTACCTCCAGTCAATTGAACTTGCTCCGGAAGTTCCTGATCCATGGTTCGGACTTGGAGTAATCTCTCTGAGTTCAGGTGATATCGATGAGAGTTTTATATATTTAAGAAAAGCCTTGAGGTTCGACGATGAAAATCCTGAGATATGGTTTTTCCTTGGTAAGGCACATTATCTGAATCGCGAGGTCAAGGCGGCAATTAAGTGCTTCAGGGAAGCTTTAAAACTTGATGCATACTTTGATGAGATCTGGATTGAACTAGGAAAAATTATCATTGCGGAAGATCTTTCAGATAAGGCTCTCCCGTACCTCAGAAAAGCTCACAAAATTACAGGTGATATTCCCGGAATAAACTACCTTATTGCAGTTCTTTCGTTAAGGGCCGGTATGGTGAATGATTCAATAAACCATTTTTCTGCTGCAATTACTAATGACAATGAACTTTTCGACGACTTCAGGGAGTTTCTTCCGGTGAAGATCTCGAACGATGAAATACGTGAACTACTTACAAAATATGGCCTCCTATAAATTCTTATTTCTTATTTAAAAAATCTTTATGAAAAATATACTCCCGTTTATTCCTGAAAGATCTGCCAAACCACGTAGTTCCCGTCTCACAATGGTGATGGATAAAGGACTCAGTATCAGAGAGGCTGAGGATTTTATGTCTGTTGGAAGTGAATATACCGATTATGTAAAGCTGGGCTTTGGTACATCACTTATTACGCCGGGATTTGAGAAAAAGATTAAAGTTTATAAAAAAGCCGGAGTCACACCTTACTTCGGAGGAACTCTTTTTGAGGCATTCCTTGTCCGGAATATGTTCAGGGAGTTTGTCTCATTCGTTGAAGAGAATGAAGTTGAAATGGTTGAAATTTCTGATGGCTCATATGATTTCGAACATTCGCTTAAACTTGAGTATATAAACACTCTTTCAAAAAAGTTTACTGTTATATCCGAAGTTGGATCCAAGAAAAAAGAAGTAGTATATTCTCCTGATGATTGGGTTGCTATGATGAAATCAGAACTTGATGCAGGATCCAGAAAGGTTATTGCTGAAGCCCGCGAATCGGGAACAATAGGGATTTATAACGAGGATGGCTCAATTAATAATACTATAATTAATGCCATTTCACACCATATCAAAATGGATAATGTTATTTGGGAAGCACCACTCAAGTCACAGCAGGCATGGTTTATTAAACACTTTGGAGAGAATGTAAATCTTGGAAATATCCCACCTAACGAAATTATTCCGCTCGAATCTCTCAGATGCGGGCTTAGAGGAGATACTTTCTTCCAGTTTCTTCCTGATAATCTGAAATAGTAGAATTAACTTTCTGATGGTGACGAAATAAATTCTGCATGAGAAAATTTGGTCTTATCGGATACCCGCTGGGTCATTCTTTCTCAAAGAGTTATTTTGCTGATAAATTCATGGCTGAATCAATTACAGATTGCTTTTATGATAATTATGAGACTCAGGACCTGGGTTCATTAATTGATCATATCAGGAATAACTCAGAATTTATCGGCATGAATGTTACTATCCCTTATAAATCCGAAATTATAAAATACATCGACGAAGTCGAGGATGAAGCAGCCGAAATTGGTGCAGTTAATGTTCTGAAGATCAGCAGTGATAAGAGAGCAAGATGTATAAAGGGTTATAATACGGATATATATGGTTTCAGGGAATCTCTGCTACCACATTTGCATAATAAAGATGTAAGGAATGCACTGATCCTTGGAACAGGTGGTAGCTCAAAGGCGGTTGCATTTGTACTGAAAAAACTGGGGATAAAGACCCAATATGTTTCAAGCTCCGGGAAACCTGAGTCTATTTCGTATTCCGATATCAATAAGGAGATGATTCAGAATAATCTTCTTATAATAAATACGACACCTGTTGGAATGTTTCCAGCTATTCAGGGCAAACCAGAGATCAATTACAACCATCTGACATCCTCTCATATACTATTTGATCTGATATATAACCCTGAAATGACCTGCTTCCTCCGTGAAGGCAAGGAGAGGGGATGTACAATAATCGGTGGACTGAGGATGTTGCAGCTTCAGGCAGAAAAATCCTGGGAGATCTGGAATAACAAAATGCTGTAATTCTAAATTTTCAATGACTAATACCTCAGCTGAGCTTTCCGGGAATATTACACAACGAATATTTCTTCCGGGTATTCAATATCAGTAAGGAACAATCCTTTTGCAGGAGCAGATTTTCCAGCCTTGCACCGGTCTTTTGAAAGGATAATGGACTCAAATTCTTCCGGATCTTTTTTGCCAAACCCAATATCAATCATCGTACCAACTATAGCCCTCACCATATTTCGAAGGAATCGGTCAGCCTTTATAGTAAAAATCAGCTGATCTCCGACTTTATCCCATTGTGCGTAGTATATCCTGCAATTATTAGTCTTTACATCGGTATGGAGCTTGCTGAAACTTGTAAAATCTGTATGCTTAAAAAGTATCCTGGCTGCTTTATTCATTGAATTGATATCAATATCGCCATGCAGGTACAGACTGGAATCTTCTGCAAACGGGTTCTTTGTACGTGAA
>JAHEYW010000272.1 GCA_023251395.1 Bacteroidales bacterium | reverse complement strand
GCTTCCACAACCCATTCAATTGTCCTGTGAGGTGTTATATCCCTTCCTCCCCTCACAAAAACAATCCATTCATCACCGATCTTTTTTGTATCAACGGCCACAACCACACACTGGCCTCCGAACCTGTCAGCAATTGCTGAGATCAGATCAGGGTTGCTAATCGCCGAAGAATTTATGCTTACCTTATCTGCACCGGCTGTAATAATTGCCGAAACATCCTCAACGTTCTCAATTCCGCCACCTACTGTGAATGGGATGTCAATTTCAAATGCTATTCTTTCTACCAGCTTTACCAGTGTCTTTCTTTTTTCAACCGTTGCAGTAATATCAAGAAAGACGAGCTCATCAGCACCCTGCCCGGCATATATTTTTGCAAGCTCCACAGGATCTCCTGCATCCCGGATGTTAATAAAGTTAATACCCTTGACAGTTCTTCCGTCTTTTATATCAAGACATGGTATGATCCTTCGCTTCAGCATAATTTTCCGAGTTCCTTTAATGTAATTCTGCCCTCATATATTGCCTTACCTATTATTACTCCGGCACATCCTGCCATCCTTATTTCTTCAATATCAGCGATCGAAGAGACCCCTCCACTGGCGATCAGGCTGACATTTGTCAGTTTGAGAATCTGCTTATATAGTCCGGTGGATGGGCCCTGCAGCATTCCATCCCTTGAAATATCTGTGCAGACACAATATTTAAGGCCTTTACTGGCATATTCATCAATATAGTCAAGAGTATCAATCCCGGTCCGGTTCTGCCATCCTGAAATACGTATTTTACCATCCTTGCTGTCGGCACTCAGGATTATTTTTTCTGATGAATAATTACTCAGCCATTTCAGGAACAGATCCTTATCTGTTGCTGCTGTAGTACCAATATTAACCTGAGAGGCACCCGCGTCGAATACTGAATCAATGTCTTCCTCTGTTTTGATTCCTCCACCGAAATCAATTATCAGTTTTGTGGAAGATGCTATTTTTTTGAGAATCTTCCTGTTATTGAATTTATTATCCCTGGCTGCATCCAGATCAACCAGATGCAGGTATCTTATCCCTGTCGCCTCAAATTCCTTTGCTACCTGAACAGGATCTTCATTATAAGTTCTTGATGAAGAATAGTCACCCTGAGTAAGTCTTACACACTTGCCATTAATTAAATCTATTGCAGGGATGATCCTCATAGTTCAAGGAAATTTTTCATTACTTTTTCTCCAGCCTCAGCTGATTTTTCAGGATGAAACTGAACTGCATAAAAATTATTCTTCTGCATGACCGCACTAAATGGTAATATATAATCACAAACGGCAGTGGTATACTTACATATTTCGGAATAATAGCTATGAACATAATAAAAGTCGTCTGATGCTTTCAGACCTTTTAAAAGTGTTCCATCCAGCGATTTGAAATTATCCCAGCCTGTATGAGGCACCTTGTCTTTTGGCGGAAACTTTATGACATGAGAATTAAAAACTCCCAGACATTTTGCATTCCCTTCTTCCGAGTCAAGACAAAGAAGCTGAAGCCCAAGACAAATTCCCAGAACAGGTTTATCAATTGACAACAATATTTTATCAATTCCTCTCTCGCGCAGATCTTTCATTGCTGATGCGGCTTCACCGACACCAGGCAGAATAATCTTATCTGCAGTAAGAAGGTCATCTTTTTTGTCAGTGATTATTGAGTCGTAACCCAGTCTGGTTACAGAATTCAGAACTGACCTTATATTGCCGGCATTATATTTTATTATAGCTATCATAACGACCCTTTTGAACTTGGGATATTAAAATTGTCCGTCTTTTTGATTGCCATTTTGACTGCCTTAGCAAATGCCTTGAAAATGGCTTCAATCTTGTGGTGTTCATTCTCTCCCGCTGCTTTTATATTCAGGTTACATTTTGCACCGACACTGAATGATTTAAAGAAATGCGAGAACATTTCAGTAGGCAGTTCTCCAATTTTTTCCCGTTTGAATTTAGCCTTCCATACAATCCATGGCCGGCCTCCGAAATCGACAGCAACTCTTGCAAGGCAATCATCCATTGGAAGAACGAAACCGTATCTTTCAATCCCTTTTTTACTCCCCAAAGCTTTATGGAATGCTTCTCCGAGCGCAATTCCTATATCCTCGATCGTGTGATGTTCGTCGGTCTCCAGGTCGCCTTTTGCATTTATGACAAGGTCGACATCACTATGTTTTGCGATCTGGAGGAGGAGATGGTCAAAGAAGCCGATACCGGTTGAGATACTGTTTTTACCTGAGCCATCCAGATTTAATTGAATTGAAATTGATGTTTCCTTTGTTTTCCTGGTCACTGATGCAATTCTGGGTGTGGCTTTCAGGAAACTCACAACTTCTTTCCAGTTGTCCGTACAAAGATCCGCATCAGCCTCATTTTTCTTACCGATGAGAATGGATCGGCACCCAAGGTTTTTGGCCAGCTCAACATCAGTTAACCTGTCGCCAATGACAAAGGAAGAATCGAGATCTATACCCTGTGCCAGGTATTTTGTAAGCATAGCAGTTCCAGGCTTTCTTGTTGGTGCTTTATCTTCAGGGAACGTTCTGTCTATGAACATTTCACTGAATATTACACCTTCGCCTTTGAGGATTTCCAGCATCTTATTATGTGATGGCCAGAATGTCTCTTCCGGAAATGATCTGGTTCCAAGCCCATCCTGATTGGTAACCATAACAAGCTCGTAGTCTGTTTCTTCCGATATTTTCGCCAGAGCAGTGATCACACCCGGAAGGAATGAGAACTTTTCCAGGCTATCGACCTGCTCATCTTCAGGTTCTTTCAGGATTGTTCCATCCCTGTCAACAAATAGGACCCTTTTCATATTTACACCAGTTTAAGTGCTTCAATGAGACTATCATTCTCATTTCTTGTTCCAACTGTAATCCTCAAACAATTATCAATTGCAGATGACCGGTTCCTGACAATAATTCCTTTATTTACCAGAAAGGTATACAGGTAGTTTGCATCCTTCACCTTTACAAGGAGAAAGTTTGCCTCAGATGGAAATACCTTTTCAGTGAAAGCGAACTTTAGCAATTCACCTTTCAGCCTTTCCCTTTCATTTTTAATTTCGAGAACATGATTTATAAATGACTCACCATTTATCAGTCTGCGGTATGCAGCTTCCTGGTTTATAGCACTGATATTATAAGGAGGCTTTATTTTGTTAAAGTAACGGATTATTTCAGGTCCGGAATATGCAATTCCGATCCTGACAGCTGCAAGCCCATGAGCTTTACTGAATGTACGCATTACAATCAGGTTGGGGTATTGTCGTATCTTGTCAATAAACGAGTAATTATTGCAGAAATCCATATATGCTTCGTCAATAGCCACAATCCCATTAAAGTTCCTGATTATATAATTTATATCATCAGGGTCGATACAATTTCCTGTCGGGTTGTTTGGCGAACAAATATAGATAAGCTTAAGTTTTTCATCACAGAAATACTTTTCGGCTTCAGTGATATTTATCTGAAAGTTTTCATTTAGAGGGACCCTTATTACTTCAATATCATTTACTGCCGCTGATACTTCATACATCCCGTAAGTAGGAGGGAAGATCATAACTTTGTCTGCCCCCGGGTTGCAGAATATCCTGAAGGTAAGATCAATAACTTCATCGCTGCCATTACCCAGAAAGATGTGTTCTTCACTTACACCTTTAATAAGACAAATTGCCTCTTTTAATTTCCGCTGGTAGGGATCAGGATATCTGTTGAGGCTACCATAGGGATTTTCGTTGGCATCGAGAA
>JAHEYW010000271.1 GCA_023251395.1 Bacteroidales bacterium | reverse complement strand
TTAACAGAATACTCACTAACATGGTAAGAAATGCTCTGGAAGCTACAGATGAAGGTGGCGTAGTGAGAATTGGTGTAATTGATTCTATAAAAAACGTCAGGTTTGAGGTGCAAAATAATAGGGTAATGAAAGAGGAAGTAAAGCACCAGATTTTTCAACGTTCATTTTCCACAAAGGGAACAGGAAGAGGAACAGGGACTTACAGTATCAAGCTTCTTACCGAAAATTACCTCAACGGAATTGCCGGATTTGTCAGCACTGAAGATATCGGGACTATGTTTTTTGTGGAGTTCTTAAAAGGATAATAATTCAAGAAATGGTATGAAGAAGCCCGCAAATCAGATTCTTGTTGTGTTTGGCGCCTCAGGCGACCTGGCAAACAGGAAGATAATTCCAGCATTGTACTCACTCTTTATCAATAATCTGCTCCCAGAGAGATTTGAGGTCATTGGACTTGGCCGGTCAGTTATCGCGAATGATGAATATCGTAAAAGGCTGGAAAATGGGATAACTTCATTCTCCAGAGTGGAAGATATTTCCAGGGAAAAAATATCCGGGATTTTGAACCATGTAAATTATTATACATTCGATAATTCCAAACCTGAGGATTACAAAAAATTGAGTGAGATTCTTGGAAAAGCCGACAATGCATCAGGTACTTCAGGAAACTATATATTCTACCTGGCAACACCACCAAGCCTCTATACAATTATTGCAGGGAATCTGGCCAAAGCTGGCTTGAGTAACCAGTCTTCAGGATTCAGGAGAATAATTTTTGAAAAACCGTTTGGCTATGATCTTAAGTCATGTCTGGAACTTAACAAGTCACTTCATGAGATATTCCTTGAGGAGCAGATCTACAGGATTGATCATTACCTGGGTAAGGAAACTGTACAGAACCTGCTTGTTACAAGGTTTTCAAACGGATTGTTTGAGCCACTTTGGAACAGAAATTATATTGAATATGTAGAAATAACTTCTGCTGAGAATATTGGTGTTGAGAACAGAGGTGGTTATTATGATTCTGCAGGAGCACTGAGAGATATGGTACAAAACCATTTACTTCAAATGGTTGGCATGACTGCAATGGAACCACCTTCTTCACTGAACCCTAATGCAATACGCAACGAAATACTGAAAGTATTCCAATCATTCCAGCCTTATAAAGAAGAAGATGTTTCAAAATATGTTATGAGAGGACAATATACAGGCTCCAGAGTCAGAGGTGAATGTTTCTCCGGTTACAGGCAGGAAAAAGGAGTAGATCCGAATTCCAGAACGGAGACTTATGTGGCTATGAAATTCTATATTAGTAATTGGCGCTGGGGTGGAGTGCCATTCTATATCCGGACAGGGAAAAGACTTCCGACCAGAGTTACGGAAATAGTTATCCATTTTAAGCCAACACCACATTTTTTGTTTCAGTCAGGTAATCAAAGTGTGGAAAATAATCAACTGATAATCCGAATTCAGCCAGATGAAGGAATATTGCTGAAATTCGGGATGAAAGAACCGGGTGCCGGATTCAACGTGAAAAATGTAAATATGGATTTTCATTATTCTGATCTTGGCAGGATAAGGGTGCCAGAAGCTTATGAAAGACTTCTCAATGATGTAATGGCAGGTGATTCCACGTTATATTCACGTGATGATACTGTAGAAACAGCATGGAAGTTTCTTGAACCTATACAGAATGCCTGGGCCAATGATCAGGCTATCAAAATATATGGATATCCCTGCGCTACATGGGGACCGGAACCTGCAGATGATCTGTTTGAAGGTAAAAATATCACATGGAGATATCCATGCAAGAACCTTGCTGATGACGGACTATATTGTGAACTGTAAGAAGAAGGCGCAGGGCGTAAGGCGTAAGGCAAAAACCAGTTGGCAAAAAGCTGTTGGCATTAGGCAGTTGGCAAAAGGCAGTTGGCGAAAGGCAGTTGGCGAAAGGTTGAAGTACAAAGAAAGGTAAAAGGTAAAAGGTAAAAGGTAAAAGGTAAAAGGTAAAAGGTAACCAACAACAAGTAACCAGTAACCAGCATCAAGAACCCAGCACCCAGCATCCAGTAAATTTTAAAATGAAAGACCGGATTCAAATATTTTCTGATGCAACTGAACTGACAAAAACTTTGGCGTCAGAACTGGCACGGGAGATAAACAATATTGCCGGCTCAGGGAGGAAACTTTCTATTGCTCTTTCCGGTGGCAGCACTCCAAAGCTTTTGTTTTCTGTTCTTGCAGATTACTATTCCGGAAAGATAAATTGGGATGATGTTCACTTCTTCTGGGGAGATGAAAGATGCGTTCCTCCTGATGATCCTGAAAGCAATTATGGTGTTGCAAGAAAGATCCTTTTTGACAAGATCTATATCCCTGCACAAAATATCTTCAGGATAATAGGGGAGAATGATCCCATGGAAGAGGCGGCAAGATATTCTTCCGTTTTAATGAATAACCTGGTATTGAAAAATGGGTTGCCGGTATTTGATATTATGATCCTTGGAATGGGTGAGGATGGTCATACTGCCTCAATCTTCCCAGGGAGAGAAGATCTTTTCAGCTCTGAAGAACTATGTGAGGTTGCTACCCACCCTTTAAGCGGACAGAAGAGGATAACAATGACTGGTAAAGTCATAAACAACTCACAGAAAATCATTTTTCTCGTATCAGGGAAAAATAAAGCCGGCATCCTGTCTGTTATATTGTCAGGAAATAGTTCTGTGTCTTATCCAGCTGTAATGGTTAAACCAGTTCTTGGCGATTTGTACTGGTATCTCGACAGGGAAGCAGCAGGAAGAATCTCCAAAATTTAGGCCGGCAATTGTATATTTTATCTGATTTTAATTAATTTTGGATAAGACAACTATCAATTTAAACTATATAGTCATGTCACACGAAAAAGCAAAAGAACAGGCTAATAAGAAAAAAGAGCCAACCAAATCCTTAAAGGAAAAACGTTTGGCAAAGAAGGCTAAAAAGGAAGAAAAGAAGAGAATGTAGCAATCTGTAATCAGGTTTGTATATATTTTTTTCCAAATAATGATTTTGCCCGATATTTTAACGGGGAGGCATTTTTATCCGGGATATTTATTGCCCGGATTTATTATTTGTTTTAATTTTTCCCCAGAATTAATTATACCCTTTTCATGAACAGAATAATCACTTTACCTGCAATATTATTTTTAACAGTTTCATTATCAGGACAGCAGGTTCTTTTAACCACTGCTGAGAAATCAAATTATGAATCAACATCTACCTATAATGATGTTATCTCATTCATCAACAGACTGAAGACCCTATCTGCACATATAAGAATTGAGACAATTGGAAAAACAACTGAGGGGAGAGATATTCCGCTCATAATTTTAGCAGATCCAATGCCTGGTAAGCCTTCAGATCTTTCAAATGATAAGAGGATTGTTGTTTACATACAGGCCAATATCCATGCAGGAGAGGTAGAAGGCAAAGAGGCAACCCTGATGTTCGCACGAGATCTGCTAAAAGAAACAGAATCCGGTGCCCTCAAGAATATAGTGTTTCTCATATGTCCCGTTTTCAATGCAGATGGAAATGAAAAGATCAGTAAAGAAAACAGAACTTATCAGAATGGTCCGGTGAATGGAGTAGGAGTAAGATATAATGGTCAGTTCCTCGACCTTAATCGCGATGCGATGAAAGCAGAATCGCCTGAATTACAGGGTGTTATTACAAATGTCCTGTTGAAATGGGATCCGGCTGTTATAATGGACTGCCACACCACTGACGGTTCATACCATATCGAACCAACGACAT
>JAHEYW010000270.1 GCA_023251395.1 Bacteroidales bacterium | reverse complement strand
TAAGGTTCATTGCATCTTTTCCACGAGGAATTTGCAATGATGTTTTTCTCCTTAATACAAGGGCAGGGATGAAGCTATCCAGGCTTTTCCTGCCTGGTCTTAGCGGAATAGCTTTGATATTACCGGCTTTTATACTGCTTATCAAGGGCTACAGGTGCATTGCATTCAGGCCTGTTGACTTACCCTCTAACTGGATCCCACTTCATCCCGGACTAAAAAAGAAAGTTATCGATTCTATTTTTGTCAGATGTGAGAGAATTGTACGTGAATTCAGCAGGAAACTGTTTTCAGGGGAAAAGATCTATGTTGGCCTTTACAGCCTGCCTGTCGATCTTCTGATAAGTCCTCTTGCTTTTGGATATTATATTGCAGGCAGGTTCTTTCTTTCTAAAACATTCATCGCCAATTATAAATGTACCAACTGTGGGCTATGTATAAAAGAATGCCCTACTTCTTCAATTAAGCTTGTAAACGACCGGCCATACTGGAAAATAACATGTGAGAGCTGTATGAGATGCCTCAATCATTGTCCGGAAAGGGCCATTGAAGCTGCCCATGGTATGGCTGTTCTGTTCTGGTTCATAATCACAATGGTCAATTCCCTGGTCCTAATTATATTAGTAAATAATCTTAAGATAGCCAATGATTCAACATTATTGCTTATCCTGAAACATGCAGCCAGTCTGGCTTTCACAGTAATAATACCTGTTATTATCTATTATATAATACACTATGCAATGGCGACCAGACCGGTGAGCTACCTGGTCAGGTTTACATCACTTACATTTATGCCATTCTGGAGAAGGTACCGGCCTGGTAAAAGAAAATAAAGTCAAATCATAATATTCACATAACAATTTCATATTTTTGTTTTGCGGGCTGTTCTGCAACGATTGATATTTCGTTAATATTTTTCAGGTAATTTTATTGTCCTTTTATAAAATGAAAAAGAATATATCAAAGGGTAATGAAGTACGAAAAACAGTAATGGTGGTAGATGATCACCGTTATAGCCTTCTGGCTCTGACAAGGATGCTTGAACAGGCAGGATATGAAGTCATTTCTGCTGAAAACGGACATGAAGCCATAAAGATAGTCCAGACGGGCAAGTTTCCCGATCTCGTTTTTATGGACATCAAAATGCCTGTCCTCGACGGATATGCTACAATGAAGGAAATAAGGAAACTTAAGCCGGGTATTAAAGTTATAGCTGAAACAGCCTATGGCCTTGAGGGTGACAAGAATCTGATTATAAAAGCAGGTTTTGACGGTTATTTACCAAAACCAATAACTACTCAAAGTCTCGAAGAGATACTGAAGATCTTCCTTTAATTTGCCACCTATTTTTTGATTGCAGAATGCGGATTATGGATTGCGGATTAATGCAATTTAATGTTTATATAATCCGCAATCCGAAATTAAATAATTTAGAAGACTCAGTTTAGTTTTTCACTAGATCAATCCTCTGTTCTTAAGCAATGGCTCAATAACAGGCTCCCTGCCACGGAAATTAACAAACATCTTCATGGGATCCATGGTCCCGTCTTTTTCAAGAATGTTCTTTCTCAGTGAAGTTGCAGTTTCCTTATCAAACAATCCCTTCTCAGTGAATGCTGCAAACACATCATTATCCAGAACTGCAGACCAGATGTAGCTATAATAGCCGGCATCGTATCCATTTACAGTAATATGAATAAAATAAGTGCTTCTGTACCTGGGGGCAATTTCCGGAATCAGGCCGATCTTATTTAAATAGTCCTTTTCAAATTTCTGAACATCGACTATAGCAGGAGCCTCAAGTGAATGATAAGCCATGTCAAGTAAGCTTGCTGCCAGATATTCTACAGTTTCGAAGCCCTGGTTGAAGTAACCGCTGTTCTTAATTTTATTAACCAGAGATGCCGGAATATTGGCATTGGTTTTATAATTCTTTGCATACATATTGAGAACCTCAGGTTCGGTTGCCCAATGCTCCATCAATTGAGATGGAAGTTCAACAAAATCGGTTGCTACAAAAGTCTGGTTATAGGTATTTTTGTTGAACATAAATTCAACTGCATGACCGAATTCATGGAAAAGGGTAGTTACCTCTTCAAGGCTAAGAAGAGCTGGGGTATCTCCGGTAGGTCTGGTAAAATTACCTACTAAGGTAACAACAGGCAGTATCTCTTTTCCGTCAACGACATGATGACTTCTATAGGTGCCGCACCATGCTCCCTGCTGTTTGCTGGCTCTTGGATGGAAATCCATATATAAAACCGCCAGGTGTGAACCATCTGCATTCTTAACCTCAAATGCCTGAGCTTCCGGATGAGGCCTTGGTATTTCATTTATTTTCTCGAAAGTAATGCCATAAAGCTTGTTAGCTACCTCAAATGCGCCATTCCTGACATTATCCAGCATGAAATATGGTCTCAGCTCATTGTCATCGAGGTCATACTTCTGTTTTCTCAGTTTTTCAGAGTAATACCACCAATCTGATGGTTCGAGTTTAAACTTGCCTCCCTCTTTGCTAATGATTTTCTGCATCTCATCTCTTTCCTTTATTGCAACAGGAATTGCTTTACCCCACAGATTATTAAGAAGGTCGAATACCTTTTCAGGGGTTTTAGCCATTCTGGGCTCGAGAATCACAGATGCGTGATTTTTATATCCCAGTACCTTTGCCCTCTGAGCACGTAATTTTACTATTTCTGCCAGGATTTTATTATTATCCAGATCATTCCCGTTATTCCCCTTCATACAATATGCAGTGTAGATTTGCTTCCTGAGGTCGCGACTTTCATCATATGACAGGAATGGGAGCATACTTGGTTTCTTAATTGTAAATGCCCACTTGCCGTCAAAACCTGCATTCTTAGCCTCTTCTGCTGCGGCCGACACTACATTTTCCGGGAGACCTTTCAGATCTTCTTTTCTGGTTACAAACAGTTTATACTGATTATTTTCTGCAAGTACGTTCTGACCATATTTTACTACGAGAACAGAAAGCTTCTGATTAATCATTTTCAAAGTATCCTGATCCTGTTTACTAAGATTTGCACCATTCCTGATGAATCCTTTATAAAGGTTTTCGAGGAGATACTTTTGTTCTTCATTAAGATTGAACTTTTGCTGATTTTCATAAACTGATTTTACCTTTTCAAAGAGTTTGGGATTCAGTCTTATCTCATCCTGAAATGCTGAAAGTTTTGGGGAAATGTCAACCTCAATCTTTTGAAGTGAATCATTTGTATTTGCCTGTGATTGTGAAAAAAACACGGTTGTCACCTTATTCAGAAGATCTCCTGCCTTATCCAGTGCAAGGATTGTATTATCAAAATCAGGTATACGGGAATCTTTTAAAAGGGCATCCACATCCTTTTTGCAGTCGGCCATACCTTTTTCAAATGCCGGCATATAATGTTTTGCCATTATCTTTTCAAAAGGAGGTACCCCGAAAGGTGTGTTGTACTCACTGAAGAAAGGATTGGAGGTATCAACCTTTGGTTCGTTCTTACAAGAGCTTACAGAAATGGCTACAAGCCAAATCATAACTGATAGTCTGAGAATGTTTTTCACGGTTATCGGGTTTTTAATTTCTACGAAATTATAGTTTTTATAACTATTGTCAAAAATTAGAAAGAGATATATCCGGTTTTATCATCATCCCGTTTTCTAAATATTAATCAATATTGACATTTAGATTTTTTTTTGCGATATTGTAACTGCATTTCCTTTCTAATTAAAACATTCGTGCTAATGAAAAAAAATCTTTTCTTCCTGAGATTGTCACTTACTATTTTTAGTATGACAATTGCC
>JAHEYW010000269.1:2745-3804 GCA_023251395.1 Bacteroidales bacterium | reverse complement strand
GGATGGGGATACCTTGTAGCAGCGTTAATTTATCTGGCAAGCCGCGATAATATGCTGAATACCCTTGTGGCATTTTTTTTCTTTCTTGTAATGAATATTCTGGCTAAACTTGATATGCTGAACGCTCTTAATCCCCTGAAACCTGTACTGGGGGTAATAATAGAAGGGAATGTCCCCATGATGGTTATTTCAGGAATGCTTGTTGCCGTGATATTGAAAAAATTTTCCAACAGCGATTTATTAACAACAATTGTAACAATTGTTACAATTGGAATAATGAGTATCCTGGCGGGTTTTTTACTGCGTAAATGGTTCATTATATCGAAGATCCAGGCAACACCAAGCTGGGGATTGATCTGTAACGGAATCAGCATGATACTTTTTGCATTGCTGTACTGGCTGACAGATATCAGGAAACATATCAGGTGGACATACTTCCTTAAACCTGCAGGTGAAAACTCACTGACTACCTATCTCGCTCCCGATATACTCTATTATCTTATATGGAGTACCGGAATACCTGTTCTTTTTTACAAACAGTCAGTAATCTCCCTGATTGTGATAGCAGGTTCAATTATATGGGCATTACTTATGGTAAGATTAACTGCTCTGCTGGTACGGATAAATATTAAACTGAAACTCTGAACAGTTCGTTTATTTCCAGTTTTTAAGAATCGTTTAAAAAGAACTGTTTTGGGCAGATCCCTGAAAATTATAAAATTTTCAATTTGTGCATTTTTTCAAATACCATTTCAGGAGTCAGCCAGTTCATGCAGGCAAAATCACCTCTTTTACATTCTCCTTTCCCATAAATAGTACAAGGTCTGCAAGCAAGTTCTTCAACAGGAATTCTGATGGAAAACTCTTCCGGTTGCATCCAGGCGCCAAATCCTGTCAGCGGATCGGTTCCGCCCCATATCGAGATGACTTTGGTTCCTGCAAGTGCCGCCATGTGCATATTTGAAGAGTCCATTGCAATCATCATGTCAAGACGACTCATAAGAGCCAGCTCTTCATCCAGATTCGTATTACCGGCAAGGTTATGCGAACCCGGGATTC
>JAHEYW010000269.1:2302-2735 GCA_023251395.1 Bacteroidales bacterium | reverse complement strand
AAACAGCCAGAATCTGCATTTACGTTGTTCAGCTATAAGTCCCAGAAGCCTGATCATATTCTCTTCAGGCCAGATTTTCAATTTATGTTTTGCATATGGTGCGACACCTATATTAATACCATTCTCAGCATCCATCATAGAATCCGGCTTAATCACAGCACCGGGGGAGGACACGAACAATACCTCTTTTGATGGCGTTACAGGAAAACCTGCTCTGGTAAAAACATCGCAATAACGTTCCACAGAGTGCTTAAGCCTGATTTTATTCTTTCCGTTTAGTACAGATTTTTTTTCACTCCGCCCTTTTTTAATAACTGATGCCGGTACGCCGGATAAAAGGAAGAGGAACCTCAGGATCTTTGATCTCAGAACGTCGTGCAGATCAATCACATAATTAATTTCCGTCTGACTGGAAATATCCCTGTAAAGTCTG
>JAHEYW010000269.1:0-2292 GCA_023251395.1 Bacteroidales bacterium | reverse complement strand
CAAGCCTGATAAACCTTTATGTTTCTTTTTAAGATCAGGGAAAATAAAACTGAGTCCGGCAACAGAGGGAAAAAGTGGCTTGAAGAGAGGTTTGGTAAGCAGGACTATTTCAATGTCAGGATATTGCCTTCTCATCGCGATCAGTACCGGAGAAGTAAGGGCAACGTCACCCATTGAAGATGTTCGTATTACCAGCAGACGCATTTCAGTATTTTTCGTATGACTTTTCCTCGATCAGCCCTGATGAGGTCCTGAAGTTAATCTCCCTTTTCAGCTCAGATCTTTTATCGTTTTTGAAATAAATCGCACGCGCTGTTTCGATAAAATTACTTCCAAAGTCCTTCTTTCTCTCCAGGTGGCGTATAAGGTCTTCAATATCCCATAATTCGCAATTGATCTGATATAATGCAAGATATAGGGGATCCGTAATACTGATAATAGAGGAAGATGCTATATTGAGTTCCTCGTACTCTTTTTTGAGGTTTTCAAGCTTTGCCTTGTCCTTTATTCTTTCGAGTTTTAACTGAATGATAGTGAGCTTGTCAATGATTTCACCATTCGATACTTCAATTTTCATATTTGATCTTTGTTGGTACAAAGTTAATATCTTTTTGATGATTATATATCCCGGTGATCAATAGGGATCAACATCAATGGCTATCTTAAGGGCAGATGCTCCTCTCTCCTTCTCCAAACGGTCGATGGCCTCAATGATAAGCTGTTTGGCCCTGACAGGCGGTTTCACTCTTTCAATTTTTATCAGGATTGTTTTGATATACCATAACTGAACCTGCGATATGACTGGCGCTTCTGGTCCAAGTATCCTGTTTCCGAAAATTGCCCTGAGGTCGCGTCCCAGAATTTCGGAGTAGAAATTCAGATGGGCCCTGTCCTTATGCTTAATGCTTATTTTTATCATCCTGCAGAAAGGAGGCCAATTGAAAGTCGCTCTCTCTTCAGCCTGCATTTTGAACATATTTATGTAGTCGTGCCTGAGTAACAGTCGTATTATCCTGTTGGCCGGATCAGAAGTCTGTATTATAACTTTACCCTGTTTCTGCCGTCTTCCTGCTCTGCCGCTGACCTGTTCCATAAGCTGAAAGCTCCTTTCATGTGCCCTGAAATCAGGATGATTCAGGAGGTTATCGGCATTCAACACTCCAACAACAGTAAGATTTTCAAAATCAAGACCTTTTGAGATCATCTGTGTACCAATGAGTATATCAATGCGTCTCTCTTCAAAAGCCCTAATTATTAAATCAAAAGAGTTTTTATTTCTCGTGGTATCCTGGTCCATGCGGGCAACCCTGGCAGATGGAAAGACAATTTTAATTTCATCTTCGATCTTCTCAGTGCCGAATCCTTTGGTTATCAGTGCTCTGGAATGACAATTTCCACATTCTGATGGCAGTTGTACTGTATAGCCGCAATAATGGCACACTAGTTTGTTAATACCTTTGTGATATGTAAGGTTTACGGAACATTGAATACAAACAGGTATCCATCCGCATTCAGAGCATTCAATATATGGTGAGAAGCCTCTCCTGTTCTGAAAAAGAATAATCTGCTCTTCATTCCCCAGCGCTTCATCCATTGCCTCGAGCAATTCGGGAGTAAAATGCGAAACCATCAGCTTTCTCCTGTAGGCCTCGCGGGTGTTGGCAACAACTATGACGGGTAGTTTGATTAAACCATACCTCTCTTTAAGTTCCGTTAACCCATATTTTCCCGTAAATGCATTATTATAACTTTCTACTGACGGAGATGCAGAACCCAGAATAGTTTTTGCCCCGTGAAATGCTGCAAGCATTATTGCCGAGTCGCGTGCATGGTACCGGGGTGCAGGATCGTGCTGCTTGTACGACCCGTCGTGCTCCTCATCAATTATTATAAGTCCGAGGTCGCTGAACGGGAGGAAAATAGATGATCTCACTCCCAGGATAAGTCTGTAACCGGTGTTTGGATCATTCTCAGCAACTTTTTTCCATATCTCTACTTTTTCAGGATCACTGAACCTGGAGTGGTATACTCCGGTAATCGTCCCAAAATGTCTTTTTAACCTCAGTATTATCTGAGTTGTCAGGGCAATTTCAGGTAACATATAGAGTACCTGCTTCCCCAATTTCAATTGTTCGGCTATAAGATGGATATATATTTCAGTCTTGCCGCTTGAGGTCACGCCATGAAGTAATGTGACATCCTTTTCAATAAATTGTGATAAAATTGACTGACAGGCTTTTGACTGGGCTTCACTAAGTTCTTTTAATGGTTCTTTATAGTTATCAGGTCCGG
>JAHEYW010000268.1 GCA_023251395.1 Bacteroidales bacterium | reverse complement strand
TATGAAATTCACTGTTTTAACCATCAATCAGGTTGAAAATAAGAGGGATTCATCAAACGGGTCGGTAATTATCTCAAAAAACCAGTATTACCTTGAATTACCTGACAATATTACCTGGTACGACGGTACAACTTCCTGGTCGTATCTTAAGGCAGAAAAGGAGCTGACTATAACTAAGCCTGATAAGAAGGATGACTCTTTCCTCGGGAAGCCATCAGCAATTTTTACATTATATAAGAAAGGTTATAAGGTCAGACTGATAGAAGAAAACGAAAGGTCCCAGATAGTGGATCTGTATCCGACAGATATTAAAAGCGAGCTGGTAAGAATCAGGCTTACAATATCAAAACCCGGTTCTGAATTACTTGAAGCTGAATATAGAAGGAAAGACGGTATCACAGTATTTCTCAAAGTGAAGGAGTACAATCTGAAAATCAAACCCGGACCTGATAGCTTTACCTTCAATCCTCAGAAGTATAAAAACGTCGAAATTATCGACATGCGATAAGAGTAATTGTATGGAATATTTTGTATGTGGAAATGTTTTTGTTCCTCTCAGATCTGGTCCGACACACAGGTCTGAAATGCTTAGCCAGGTACTTTTCGGAGAAAAGTATCAGGTCATTGACCAGTCGGCAGGATGGCTGAAAATTGAGACTCTGTTCGATAATTACCAGGGGTGGATCGATATGGATCATTTACAGCATTCTGAAGCCGGTGATAACGTTCGGGGTATTGTTCTTCAGAGATCATTGCTTTGCTTTAAGGAAGACAAAACAAAATTAGTTCTGGAACCCGGAAGCGAAATATACAACCATGATTTCGCAAAAAAAGCATTTACAGCAGGGACGCATAAATATACTGCTCACGCGGATTTCAACGATTCCTATATTAAAACGAATGAAGCACTGACAGATACAGCACTAAGATTTATTAACAGTCCTTATATATGGGGTGGCCGTATTCCGTCGGGTATTGATTGTTCAGGGTTTACCCAGCTTGTTTATAAGATGCATGGGATGACAATACCCAGGAATAGCTGGCAGCAGGCTGCAGTTGGTGTAGCTATTAGTTTCATCAATGATGCAAAACCGGGTGATCTGGCATTCTTTGACAATGAGAAAGGCAATATCACGCATGTCGGAATGATATTTTCAGAAGGCCTCATAATTCATGGCTCGGGCCGGGTAAGGATAGAGACCATTGATCATCAGGGAATATATAAGCAGGAAATCGGAGGCTATTCACATCATCTGAGAACGATTAAGAGAATAGTAAATGGATAGTCATGCAGGTCGTGTAAGTCAATCAGGTCAGTTACTTACTTACCTGATTTAAGATATTTCATAAAACTGCCAATACTATTTATTAATCTTTGAACCTTTTCTCTCCTCATTGGTAGTTTCAGAAGTCAGATATTGCTGGTCTTCCGCAATATAGAACATGCTTTTTACCTCTCCTGGTGACCCTTTGGATATTTTCAGAAACTGTCTCAATTCAGCATCGCTCGACCGGCAAGACCAACATGACAAAAAAAAGGGTGCCCCTTTTGAGACACCCTTTTATACTACTAGGATTTAAGTAGTTCTACAGAGGATTCTGTTTAATTTTTGGGTTTGCATTCAGCTCATCCTTTGGAATAAGCCATTCCCACTGAACATCTCCTGCAGCAATATTGGTTATAAGACATAAAGAGAGTGTGTGGTTTGCACCTGTTCTGTCAAGCGGCAGATTAAGTCTCTTCAGGTCTGTAAAACGGAAACCTTCTCCCCAGAATTCCAGACGTCTGTTGAGCATAATCTCGTTGATCAGTGCATTTCCTGTATTTGTCGAAGCAACATAGTTTGCAGGAACAGTCTCACGGTTCTGCCTTAAAGTATTAAGTGCAGTCTGTGCAGCAGCATCCTGACCACCCATTCTCGCATAAGCCTCCGCTTCAATAAGATACATCTCTGCCATACGCATATACACAACATCTCCGCGGCTGTCAGCTTCACCTGCTGCAAGAAATTTCTGACTGGTATAAGTTTTTTTGGTAAAAGTAGCTGCAAGGTTGAGTGCAGTATGCAAACCGGTCGGATCAAAATTAGCCTTACGAACATCTGTTGCCGTAAAAATAGCATTGTTATACAACAGTGTGTTGATTGCCTTAGGATTACCTCTGATGTTTGTTGAACTGAAATTCCTTGACATATATGCAAAGAATGAATAGAAATAGGTAGTCTGATCAGGAATTACAGTACTTCCCCACATCCATTCAGGATTGGTATAATCATTAAACCCGGCTTTGTACTGAGTGTTGGTCATAAGGGAGAAGGTAGTACCCGTTCCCAGGCTCTGACTTCCCCTTGCCTGTTGAGCAAATGTTACTGCGTCGGCCCAGTTCTGAGTAGTAAGTGCTACTCTTGCTTTAATACCTTTGGCAACAGCAACATTGAAATGAGATCTGTTTGCCCGTGCATATCCGGTAAGATTTGTAATTGCATCATCCAGATCTTTATTTATCTGGGTATAAACTTCAGCAACAGTATTTCTTTCCTGACCATCAAAATTATTTGTAAGCATAATTGGAACACCAGGATTGTCGTTTGCTGTGGTTTTATCAAAGCGTTTTCCATAGAGCTGAACAAGCTGGAAATGAGCCCATGCCCTGTAGCAGAGGGCCTCACCTTTAATTGCTTTTTTATCAGCGTCCGGACCAACAGCTTTATCAATATTATTGATAATCATATTGGCATTGGCAATGAATCTGTAATACATTCTCCATGGAAAATATGCAGTAGCATTTGTTTCTGATCTGTGTGCAAGCCACTGATAGGTTGTGTTATACCAGCCGTTACCTGAGCTTGTCATAACAAGGTCTTCACCCAGCATGTCACGGTTGATGTTCATAGATGCTTCACCGGCTTCACCCTGGTTAGCCCATTGTGTATACATTATCCTGTGAATACCATTGAGAGCCTGCATTGCATTTGCGGTTGTAGTGAAAGCAGATTCAGCGGAGACCTGGTCGGTAGGATAGGTCTGCAGGTAATCCTTGCCGCATGAGGATAGAAATACTGTCAGTGCAGCGATTATAAGAGTGCTATATATTATTTTTTTCATAATTCAAAAAATTATAAAGTTATGTTTATCCCAACAGTAAGAATCCTTGATGGAGAGTAAACGTTATCGGTAGTACCTGCAAAGGATGACTGTGGGTCCATACCCTTACGTGCATTCTTCAGGAAAAGGTTCTCCCCGCTGAAATAGATCCTTGCATTCTGAAGTGAAAGCTTCTGAGCAAGATTTTTCGGCAGGTTGTATCCAAATGTAACTGACTTGACAGCGAAATAAGAAGCATCAGTAAGGAATCTATCTGACTGAACATTATATATAGTAGTCTTACTATTGTCAAGTCTCGGAACGTCTGTTACATCACCTGGTTTCTGCCAGCGTCTTAACATGTCAACTGACATTGCAGTACCATAAGTACCTGAATGCATAATTGCAGCATATGTACCATCATACATCTTACCGCCAACCTGGAATGTTGTAAGGATTGAAAGATCAAATCCTTTATAAGATATTGTATTGGTAACACCTCCTAACAGATCAGGAATTGCAGAACCTGCATAGTGATATTTTGCATTGTTCTGGCTGATACTGACTGAGTCACCGTTTACAACCCTGAGGTTTGCTGATTGTGCTGAAGTTGTGACATTTGCTACCCAAAGTCCGGCACCATCTGCAGGATCAACCCCGTACCAGTCGCGAAGCCAGAAATCATAAAGTGAGTGACCAACCATTAATTTTTTTGTTCCTG
>JAHEYW010000068.1:13350-13834 GCA_023251395.1 Bacteroidales bacterium | reverse complement strand
CTGGTAAATAGCGATTTACTACAGAACCTCTGCCCTCCTCCATCAGCTGATCTTGTGAACGCAACCTGGATAAAACCTGGTCGTGCTGCATGGAACTGGTGGTCGACTCCTACCCTGGTTGATAAGCAGCAGCACCAATGGGTAGACTGGGCAAAACAGCTTGGATTTGAGTATTACCTGATAGATGCAGGCTGGAACAGATGGAAAGACAGTACCAAAAATGCCTGGGATTGTGTTACAGAAGTGGCTAATTATGCAAAGTCGTCAGGAATAAATATCTGGATATGGGTTCATTCCAATGAGGTGACCAGGGATGCTGACCGTACAAGAATATTTGACAATGCAGTAAAGGCTGGCGTATCGGGTATCAAGATAGATTTCATACCAAAATCTTCGCGTGAAAGGTCAAACTGGTATGAAGCAACATTACGTGAAGCTGCCAAAGACAAACTTTTAATTGATTTCCATGGTGCTGTAAAACCCA
>JAHEYW010000068.1:0-13340 GCA_023251395.1 Bacteroidales bacterium | reverse complement strand
GACGAAACCGGACATGGCCCAACGAACTTACACGGGAAGCTATTAAAGGACATGAACATCATATTATAAGATACAAAAGAACTCTTTTACCTGACCATGATTGTATTCTTCCGTTCAACCGTTTTGTCCAGGGCTTTGGCGACTATACTCCGACTGTTTTTAATCCTGCAGAGTTACGGGGATACACATGGTCAAGAGAAATTGCACAGGCAATAGTCTTTACATCTCCACTTCTGTGTTATGCCGATCATCCTGAAAACTATCTTAAGAATCCTGCACTTGATATGATCAAAGCTATTCCGGCAGTATGGGATGAGACAATAGTCCTTTCTGACAGTGAGATCGGGAAATGTGCAGCATTTGCCAGACGCAGCGGAGATACATGGTTCATTGGAATAATAAATGGCAGCGAAAAGAAAGATATAGATATTCCATTGAGCTTCTTAAATGGAAAATCCTATACTCTGAATGCTTATGAAGACGATCCCGCCCGGGAGGATGGAATAGTAAAAAAGGTCAGCACTGTTGGTAAATCAGACCATATAAGGATTACAATAAGACCCTCAGGCGGATTTGTGGCAAAATTGACCAAATAGTAAAAAATACATTACCTGACTGATTCGGGTTTATCAATGCATGCATCTATAAATTATCAATTCGATCGAGGTAAATGAATGAAATATGAACCAGATAATTTTATTTTATATCTTTAGCGCCCTAACATTTAACTCCTTAAACCAATAAAATGAAAACGAAAATTACCAGACTACTTTTTTTAATTCTAACCTGTTCTGCGATAATGGCTTTTATGCCAGGAAGCAACAATACAAAAAAACCGATTTATCTTGATACTTCTTATTCATTCCGGGAAAGGGCAGCTGACCTTGTTTCAAGAATGACACCAGAGGAGAAACAGAGTCAATTGGGAAATACGATGCCCCCTATTCCACGTTTGGGAATTAATAAATACGACATCTGGGGAGAAGCCCTTCATGGCATCATGGGCAGAAACAATAACAGTGGTATGACTGCAACTTCATTCCCTAACAGTGTTGCAGTTGGAGCATCATGGGATCCGGCTCTTATCAAGCGTGAAACTTCAGTAATTGCTGACGAGGCCAGAGGTTTTAATCACAATCTGCTATTCACGCTGACTTACTGGTCACCGGTTGTTGAACCAGCCCGCGATCCAAGATGGGGAAGAACTGCTGAATCGTTTGGAGAAGATCCTTTCCTGGTTTCAAGGATAGGGAGCGGCTTCGTTCAGGGATTAATGGGAAACGATCCACTATATCTTAAAGCTGTACCCTGCGGGAAACATTATTTCGCAAATAATTCAGAGTTCAACCGCCATACAGGAAGCGCTGATATGGACGACAGGGATATGAGAGAATTTTATCTTCTCCCTTACAAAAACCTTATCGAAAAAGATAAGCTTCCTGCAATTATGACCGCCTATAGTGCGGTTAACGGGGTCCCAATGTCTGCCAGCAAATTTCTTGTCGATACCATTGCAAAGAAAACCTACGGACTGGATGGATATGTTACAGGCGACTGTGATGCAATTTCAGATATCTATACGGGACATCACTATGTTAAAACCAATGCAGAAGCAACATCGCTGGGACTTAAATCAGGTGTAGATACTGATTGTGGCAGTGTTTTTCAGACAAGCGCCCTCGATGCACTCAAACAGGGTTTAATTACTGAAGCTGAAATGGATTTGGCACTGGTAAATATTTATACAATAAGAATGAGACTTGGTGAATTCGATCCTCAGAATATTGTCACTTATTCAGGCATTCTTCCAGGTATTATCAATGATCCTTCACATAACGACCTGGCAGTTGAAATTGCAACCAAGACTCCTGTTCTTCTGAAGAATAATATGGTTTCAAAGACAGGAAAAAAAGCGTTGCCTCTCGATGCAAATAATTTAAAAAAGATAGCTGTACTGGGGCCACAGGCAGAAAAAGTTGAATTAGGGGATTATTCAGGAGAAGCTGAACCCAAGTATAAGATTACTCCACTAGCCGGAATTAAGAATTACATTGCCCAGAATAAACTCACCACAGAAGTAGTTTCCAAGGCAGGTGCAAGTACAGCAAAAAGAACAGATTTCTTTAACATGATCGCCTTTTCAACTGTTGCAAAAGGTGGTGCAGTTAAGGAATATGATGCTACTAAATTTGATGCCTCTGCAGTTGGTTTGGTTACAATGGTGACAGGCTACAGAAACGGGCAGCTTGCTGTAAAAGGAATCAAGGATGGTGACTGGACATTGTATAATAATGTTGACATAACGAATGTAGACTCCATAAGATTCAATATGACTGTATCGGGGAACGGAGGTTTACTCGAAGTAAGAGTTGGTTCCGCAACAGGCAATATCCTTGCTTCACAAAAAATTGCCGGGACACCTCAAACCGGTGGGTTTGGAGGTTTTGGAAGAACAAGAATTGTCCCTGTCAAAATTAATACACTTGGTATTTCAGGACCGCAGACAATTGCTCTCGTTTATCATGAATCAGAACTACAGGCTATTGATAAAGAGACTCTTGATGTTGCCGCTTCTGCTGATGTGGCAGTTATTTTTGTCGGTACTGATCAGACGACCGGAAGAGAAGAATCAGACAGGTATACGATTGGATTACCCGGGAATCAGTATGAGTTGATTAATTCAGTAGCAGCTGTCAATCCTAATACAATTGTAGTAATACAGGGAATGGGAATGGTAGAAGTTGAACAGTTTAAGAATAATCCGAATATTGGAGGAATTATCTGGACTGGTTACAATGGCCAGGCTCAGGGAACCGCAATGGCTAAAATATTATTTGGAGAAGTCAATCCGGGTGGTAAAACAAACCTTACCTGGTATAAAGCGCTTAGTGATCTTCCCGCATTATCTGATTATTCATTAAGAAGTGCAGCAGGCAAGAACGGCAGGACTTACTGGTATTTCAATAAGGATGTCTCCTATGAATTCGGATACGGGCTGTCCTATACAACTTTCAGTTACAGTAATTTCTCTATCAGCAAAAGTGCTATCACACCAAATGATAAAATAACTATAACCGCAGACGTGAAAAACACCGGTTCTGTTAACGGTGATGAGGTAGTTCAGATTTATATGCGGACTCCGGATAGCCCAGCTTCACTGGAAAGACCAATAAAAAGACTTAAAGGGTTCCAGAGAGTAACTGTTCCTGCAGGTCAGACAAAAACCGTTTCTATTGGTATCGATTGTTCAGATTTGTGGTTCTGGGATTCAAAGAATGACAGGATAATGTTTGACCAGGGTAAATATATTTTTGAGATTGGAGCATCATCAAAAGATATTAAAGGAACTGTTGAAGCTAATATGAGCGGGACCTACAACCCGGTATTAAAGACTGTTGTTGCCGAATGTGGAAAAGTAGTTCTTCGGCCAGGCAATACTGTTCAGACAAGTGTGTCTGCAGCAATGTCAGACGACAGCTTCTTCAATATTAAAAATGCAAAGGTAACCTATAAGAGTAATAACCCGGACATAGTTAGTGTTGATGATAAAGGACTGGTTACTGCCAAAGGTGTAGGGGCTGCAACAATATCAGCATATGTTACTATTAACGGAAACACTGTATCCAACAGTTATCCTCTTAAAGTGATGCCTGATCTTAAACCGGCAACTATTGCAGTTAATGGGAAGAATACACCTGGATTCAATCCTTCACTTAACGCTTATAGCTATCTGCAGTCTGCAGCCACCCCCGTTCCGGCTGTAAGTTCAACTTCCTCATCTGCAAATGTTTCTGTAGATATTGCTCAGGCCAACAGTGTGCCAGGTACAGCAATCATCACACTTACAGACAATGTTACAATTGAGAGAAATGTAATTCTGGTTAATTTCGGTCTTAAGTCAGTTAATGATGAATTCAATAGCAGTACTTTAGGCAAACAATGGAGCTGGGTCAGGGAAAATGCTGCAAACTGGAGTCTTTCGAAGAAATCGGGCTCACTGGTAATAACCAGCGAAAAAGGAGATATCGTTCAGGCAAATAACAATGCCATGAATATACTTCTCCAGAGTGCAAATACCGACTGGACTATTGAATCAAAAATGGTGTGTTCAAGAAAACCTTCCGGTTCAGCCCAGAATGCAGGAATTCTTGCTTACCAGGACGATGATAATTTTATTAAAGTGGTTTACAGAGCCAGTCAGGCCAGAAGAGGTTTTGGAGGTCCGGCTGCTCCGGCTGTTCAACCAGGAACTGTTGACATAATAATTGAGAATATTGGAACCCAGCAGACCGTGGCATCCCTTAACCTGACTGATATAATTAAGGACGACAATACTCTTGTTCTTAAACTCGACAAAAAAGGAAGTGTTTATACTGCATCCTGCTCTTCGGATGGGAAGAACTTTAAAACAGTTGGTACGGCCGATATAGCATTAAAGGATGTTAAGGCAGGAATGATTGTCTGCGATGGTGTTGCCCAGGGCAGAACAGGCGGTTTCCCTGGAATGGAACAACCTGCTAATCAGCCGCAAACACCATTTGAAGCAGCATTCGATTATTTCCACATCGCAAATAAAGGTCTGAAATAATCTAAACATTTGGGCCGGTTATCTGATATCGAGAACCGACTTCATATTTAATCATAAAATTAATCCCCTGGCAAAAAGTGTATTGCCAGGGGATTTTTTAATTGATGGTCCCAGAGAATAAAATATCTGGCACTATTCATTAAACTGAACCCAGTCAACATCTACTGGATTTGTATCTTTTAAAACGACGACAAGATTGTGAATTCCCTTCTGGATTTTTTTGACTTTTGCTGACAGGGTATTCAGGTTGTTGCCTGCAGGTATTTTTAATTCTGCAATTACAGCTCCGTCAGGTTTATCCTGTCGAACTTCAATGGTACCACCAGAGGCAGATGAGGCATTGACTGTGACTGTCTTAATCTTAGCGCCAAAATCAACTGTATTATATTGCATCCAGGCTTTCTGTTTACTCAAAGATGTCTTCCATCCTTTGAATGTGTTTAATGTATCGAGAAAAGAGATACTTGCTCCCAGGTCGCTTTTCGAACTGTATCTGTCGATTTGGATTTTACTTGTTGCCGGTGTGATACCAACCCCTCTGAGTGTAGGAATTACTTTCTTAATTGAGCCATCAGCATTAAAAGTAAGACTATCCACTCTTACAGATCTGTTCTTATCGAACTTCGGTGAATAATCATTGTGATGATAGAACAGGTACCACTGATTATTGTACTGTACCAGTGAATGGTGGTTAGTCCAGCAGCCAGTAGGTGATTCATCCATAATTACTCCGCCAAATGTATATGGTCCGAGCGGATTGTTTGCTGTTGCATATTCAAGTCGTTCTATTTTATCCTGAACATGTGGATATGTCATATAATAAATTCCATTCCGTTCGAACATGAAAGGCCCTTCAATAAGTCCTTTGGTGGGGAAGTTAGGGAGTGTCTGTGGTTTGCCATCAAGTTCGACCATATTATCTTTTAGTTTGGCAATGTTAAAGCGACCCATTGAGGTAACGATATACGACTGCCCGTCTTTGTCTATAAGAACGCAGGGGTCAATACCACCCATCCCTTCAACAGGTTTATCAAGAACAGTGTAAGGCCCTTCGGGCTTATCGGCTGTAGCAACACCAATTCTACCGCCAACAGGAAAATAGAAATAATACTTGCCATTCTTGAAAACACAATCGGGGGCCCACATGTCATAATTGATACGGGTGAGCCAGGGGACCTTTGTCTGAGTCACTATGACGCCATGGTCTGTCCAGTCTGTCAGATTTGTAGAGGAAAATGTATGATAATCCTCCATAACAAACCAGTCTTTTCTCTTCATTTCCGCTGGTGCTGGGATATCATGGGAAGGAAATAAAAAAATCTTGCCATTGAATACCCTTGCTGTAGGGTCGGCGGAGAACTGGTCCCTGATAATCGGGTTTTGTGCATTGCTATTCAGAAGGAATAACATTGTAACTAGAACAAGTAAGGTTAGTTTTTTCATAATTCACATGGTTTTTTTTCTTATCGCTAATTATAAATACTTGAATCATTTCAGTTAATTCTTCTTTGTAATCTGATCACTTATATGGAACCAGTCAAAATCCACAAATCCTCCCGGGGTTTTTGTTGAGTAATTGAATAACCCAAAACGATATCCGACAAAATGTGGCATTGAATATTCCATCTTGAGAGAAGTTCCGATTGGTTTCCAGGTTTTCCCATCGAGGCTGTAATAGAAGTAGCTTATATCTTTTTTGTCATTATAATCGCATTCAGCCTTCAGGTAGGCGTTTTTCTGAGTGAGAGGAATTCTATCTGCCTCTACTGGTTTGTTTGTCTGGGCATTTACCATTACAATGTATTTTTCCCCATTTTCGAACTTCACGCCAACGAGTCCATATTTTCTTTGGAGAAGTGACAGGCCAGCAAAGTCTCCTTCCTTCATATTTGTAACATCAATTATTGCTGATCCGGAACATTCAGGACCGAATGTTCTCTGCGTCAATGTGTTTCGTGCGGTAGTGAATATTGTATCTATCCTGCCAGTGGTAAGTCGCAGGAAACCTTTTCGTTGTGTTACTGACCAGAGTTTATTATCAGGGTTATGGTTCCACTGCCACACAAGCGGCAGATCGGGTTCCCCCTTTTTACGATTGAACTCATCATTAGCAATTATACCTGGAATTAAGCCTTTGCTGGCCGGGAGATCGAGATTATCAGGTGCTTTACCATCTACTCCGATTACTGGCCATCCATCTTCCCATTTCATTGGAACAATATACGGTATTCTACCAACTGAACCGAAATCGCGGAACAGGTATGCAAACCATTTACCATCGGGGCTATCGACCATTCCACCCTGTGCAACACCCTTGTCCTGGAAGGCAACTCTTCCTTCCCATGGACCGGTAAGTTTGTCGGCCCTGTGGACAACAACTGTACGCATTCCACCTTTGGGCCAAGTTATATTAAATAAATAATATTTACCGTTTGCCATGAATAGCTGTGAACCTTCACCCAGTCCGCTGTCGTTTCCTGATGGTAAGCTTGAATTTTCGATTATAACCTGATTGATCCCGCCTTCCTTAACTCCGGTCAGGTCGGGTTTGAGTTCGACCAGTGTAAGCTTCTTGTTACCGGTTATCAGATATACTCTTCCGTCATTGTCAAAGATCAATGTATTATCATGAAAGCTGGGGCTGAAAGAAATTTCTTTCCAGGGGTCCTTTTCGATATCCTTTGTATAAAAAATGTAAGTTTTATTAGTTGTTGAAGAGAAGGTTGAAACATAGAAAGTGCCGTTATGATAGCGTATGCAGCTTGCCCAGGATCCCTTTCCATAAGCATTTTTGCCGTTTGTAAGTGTCAGGGCGTCGCTTTTTCCAAGAGTCTGATAAGCATAACTTATAATCTGCCAGTTTATAAGGTCTTTTGATTTCATTATCGGAACACCGGGATTAAAATGCATTGTAGTGCTGCTCATATAATATGTGCCACCAACCCGTACCATTGATGGATCAGGAACATCTGCCCAGATTATCGGATTCTGACCCGACTTAACCTGCCCCCGTACATTAAAGCTTATTGATAGAATGGAAAGTAATAAAAAGCTGAATAATAATCTTCTCATGGAGTTTGTGTTTTAAAAGTTACAGTAATAAACTATTTCTACCTGACGCAAGGTAATATTTATTTATATCCGAAGAGTGAGCCGGATTATAAGATTAAAACATATCTGCACTATTTCTAAAGGGTATAATAGTCAAAGATATTCTTCCATGTAAACACCTCACCTTGTTTTATATCTATCGAAATATATGGTTCTATCGCAAGAACTGTTCTGATAGACCATAAAACTTCCCTGAGAAGGGGTCTGTCACCTGTGATCCTTACGCCAGCACCTGCTTTTTTATTTTCGATAATGATCTCAGTGTCTTTAATTTCATTACTGAATCCTTCGAAGACAACAACTGCCTCATCTTTACCTGAAAGCTGCTTCAGGTATACAATCTGGCTCCCCCTGATCTCTACAAGCTCCTTTTTAGGGGCCTGTGTTACTTTTATCTGGAAAGGCACTTTGAATGTAAAATCTGGTCCTGGTGCCTGTTTATCAAGTATAATAAAATTGTGGTTATATACATTGCTGTTTATTTCGCGTGTTCCTGTATTTTTCAGACTATGTTCTATAACCATACCAGGTTTATCTTTCTCAAGCTTTATTACTTTCCTGTACAGATACGCATAACCGGAATTTGGATCATCCAGTTCCTGAGTGAATTCAATCAAATCCTTTTCTTTTCTGACCGACCATTTTCCGCTATTCATCACCTCATATGGCTTAAATCTGTCGTAGGTTCCCCCGGTACTGCGAAGAACTCCCACTCCTATCTTGATGAATGTCCCGCCTGGTTTGGCCTGGTCATACCCCAGTGGAATATGGAATTCATTGACCGGGCCGCTCATAGCGCTACATGGCCCGGAGACTATCTCTGACCCCTGGAACACCCAGTTGATGACATTGGGATCGATCCGGTCGACCCATGGGCCATAAAATTCATGACCCTTGTACTGGAGACTATAGATGGCACCTGACCAGTCAAAGCGGGTGGAACGATAGTACCCGTTCACGGGATCAGGAAGGTAAATTTTTGCAGTAATCTGTCCGTTTGAAATTTCGGCTTGCGGATAGCTGCCACTTAAGGTTGTTGTCGGAATCATCAATAAAAGCATTGTAGGAAGATGAACAAAGTAAAGCAATAAAGCCCTGAATTTTATATTCATAATATATTGTAAATCTGGCTTTACCGAAAAGTTACGACTTTTTCTGATCCGTCAAAATTAACAACCTGGTCAATTTTTCTGCTAAAATCTGTTCCGGCACCTTTACCCGGGGCAACCATCACAATCTGTAATACTTTTCTCTTTTGCATTCCCGGAAACTCACCCTGACGCTTACTGATTGTCAGGGTCTGTTTTGCATCATTCCAGTTGAATCCGATAATGGAATAAAGTCCCTTTTCATAATTATAGTTATCATTTTCATCTTCATACAGTTCAAACTTTGCATTTGCACCCTTATATATTCTTATCTCGAGAGTGTCGGCCGGCTTTTGACCTGTGTACTGGATAAACTTACCCATTGGAATTATTGATCCGGCTTTAATAAATAAAGGAATCTTGTCAATTGGGGCATCTGCTTTTATTGTTTTGCCACCATCATATCTTTCGCCAGTCCAGAAATCAAACCAGGCGCTTGCTTTTGGCAGGTAAACATTCCATTCTTTTATATCCGGCTCTGTAACAGGAGCAACGAGAAACGCCTTCCCGAACATGTATTCATAAGGCTGTTTGACAGCTTCCGCATCACCATTAAAATCCATAATCATCGGACGCATCATTGTCGATCCTTTCCTTGAGATCTGGTATGCTTCAGAATAAATGTATGGAATAAGACGGTAACGGAGATTCAACATTTTGATCATATCACTTTCAACAACCTGTCCGTATTTCCAAGGTTCAGTTTCAGACTGATATCCATGGATGCGGAAAACAGGGTTAAATGCTCCCCACTGGTACCATCTAGTCAGCAGGTCATGAAATTTCTCATCAGCATACTGAGTGGTTCTGGGGCGGAAAAACCCTCCTATATCTGTGGTCCAGTATGGCAGCCCGGTAATTGTAAAGTTCAAACCTGCAACAATTTGCCGTTTGTAAGCATCCCAGGTACTTCCAATATCGCCCGACCAGTTTATCACTCCATACTTCTGCTGACCAAGAAATGCTGACCGGGTTAAGATACAAACCCTCTTATCAGCAGATGCTTTGCGTTGTCCTTCATACACCGCCTTGCTCACAAACAACGGGTAGGTGAGACGATAAAAATCACCCGGACCGAAAAAAGTATGTTTACCTTTTAGTGCATCGTTTTCAGGTTCGGTTGCATCCATCCACCAGGAGTCAACACCAAATGCAAACAGATTCTGATTCAACGCATTCCAGTGGGTTTCCTGAGCCAGGGGGTTAAAAATATCCACCCATGGACTATTGGGAATAAAGAGATTCTTTTCATCATACCCTTTCCCAATTTCAGATTTCTTATCAAGATTTTCCCAAACTGAAACACTGAAATGTGCATTTAAATCATGAAGTTCTTTTATGAAACCTGCCGGGTTTGGATAGTTAGTTTCATCAAACTTTGGAACGCCCCAGCCATATTTGCCCCAGTACTGCCAGTCCTGAACAATAACATCCATTGGTATATTCCGTTTACGAAATTCCTTTACCGTTTCAACAAGGTTTGTTCCAGAAGAGTATCGTTCGCGACACTGCCAGAAGCCATATGCCCAGAGAGGGAGCATTGGTACGTTGCCTGAAAGATTTCGGAATGTTGCTATCACGCTATCGGCTGAAGGTCCGTAAAATACTGTATAATCCATCAGTTTTGCATTCGGTGACCTGAATGTTGTAAGATCGTCTTTGAGCTTCCATGATGCTTTTGGCTTATTGGCAGCTTTGCAGGTCAGTTGTATCTTATGTTCACCGGCAGAAAGATTTACAAGTGTGCTGACGGTTGGTGGAAGCCACATGTTACTGATGTCTACGCAAGGGTTGCCGTCAATAACAACATAGTGCCGACTTTCCATATCGCCATAATCAACAAATATGGAATATACTCCGTCAGATGAAACCCTGAAGGTTCCGTTATAAACCGATTGATTTTGTGACCGTCTCTGGGTTCCGGAAGTGGTTGTTACATCAGCTGACTGGTTGCCGGTTGAAGACTGTTGTTTTTCAAGAGCAATAAAATTATCGGTCGGATTAAAATCGGTGAGTCCGTACTGATGCCACAGCAGTCCGTATCCCTTGCTTGAAAAAATAAATGGAATGGAGATCTGTGAATTGACCTGTGTAAGGCGCCGGGTGATATTTTTTAAATTATAATGTCCGTCCTGGAACTGTCCAAGTCCGAAAATGAATTCATCGGAGGGTGATTCAAAGCTCTGTTCAGCCCTGAAGCACTTCTCACCACCAACAGTATCGGGATTCAGCTGCCTGGAGCCGGCTTTCTCGCTCAGGATCAGTTTCCCTTTCAGATCTGTAAAGGAAAGTGCTCCTGTTTTTTTATTAAGAATCACAATTAGCTTACCCCCATTTAACTCGATTCTTTCAGGGGAATCTGAAACCCTGAATGCTGGTGTTTTAACAGATGATGAATAGATAATTTCGGGTACCTGCGGATCAGGTCCTTTATAAAATTTAATTCTTACAGCATCGGGTGTTAGCGGACATATAGAGAGTGTCCCATCAGACATTGAGATGTAAATTCTGTCTGCTTCCTGTTTATAACTTTTAACTATCTGACCAAAACAAATAGCCGGGAATAAACTGATTAATATAAGTGCTCTTAATTTCATTTTGAAAATACTGTTTCTGATTATTATTATTAAAATTTTATTAAAGTATTAACCTATAGATATCTGGCCATATTAATATCTCATTTACTTTGAACCATACATCTTAGAGTCAAAGTTAAACAAATTGACTTCATCACCTCTATGAACGAGGTAAATAACTAGAACCCCCTATACCTTGTTTACTTTACAGGAATGAGTTGCCCGGGTTTGCATTCCTACTGTGTTCTTAACTATACATGTTACGTACACAGTGCCGATTTTACTACTCAAATGGATTTAAATTGAGGTGCATTTTGTAACGCCTTCCCTGCAGATTTAATCAAAGGAATGGTTCCACGTGCATTAAACCTGAATGGTTCGATACCGATATAACGTTCAAAACCATTCCAACCTGTCAAACCACCATTGTGGGGCTAAACAACCCCGACTCCTATAGCCCAATCATCTGCAACAATCAATAAAATATTGGGGACTTATTTTGCTTATTTCTTGTGGTTTTATTTTGTCTAATAACGTTGCAGGAGTCTAAAAAATAAATAGAATCAATAGAATATCCGGGATATTCTATTGATTCTTAGTTGAAAGTTTCTAAAGCATATTTTAAATTGAAGTTTATTACTCTATATAAAAATTTAAACTGTCAACAATAAGCACGGTTACTTTATCATTGTTTATCCCAAAATACGCGTTGTGTTATTCCATCTCCGCCCATACTAGTAACCGCAGCGGCATAGTTAGCAGAATTTTGGGCTTGTTCCGCATTAGGATAAGCCATACGTCTTGCAAAGCCGCCGTTTAAGTTATTGTTATACATATTGGGCTGTAATACAGGAAATCCGCTTCTTCTCCAATTAGCAAATCCTTCGGCACCGCTTGTCATACCGCATATCCAGCTCTGAGTATTGATAAGCTTAAGTGCGTTTGCATCATTATAAGCAATGGCAGGCTGAAGCAGGTAGTTGTTTTTTTCAGCGTCTGAAACAGCTGGCTTAAATGTGCCGGGAAAATAATTCCAATCATCCATAGCAGCTTTAACGCCGGCTTCATAGTATTGTTGAGTTGTGGATCCACCTGTAATCCACCCTCTGAATTTAGCTTCTGCCAGTAATAACTGGGTTTGGGCATTAGTAATAAAAATCGCAGGGGCAAGAGTGCTCACCATTACGTCGTAATTAAGCTGTGTGTAGTTTTGTCCTCCTCCTTTAGTACCTCTGTAACCCGGATAGGTTAAAACGCTTACCTGGTCATATCCTACCGGAAATCCAAATTGGTGAGAAGTTATGGTATCACGTGTGGAAGTAAACTTTGCAGGGTCAGCATAGCTGGCTCCGATATATTTCAATCTGGGATCACCGGAGTTTTTTAACTGATTAACAAAAGGCTCAGCTAAATAGTAGAAGTAAGGGCTGATGGTCCGCTGCAGGTTATAAAAACCGTTATTATTAGTAGCATCATATTGAGTGACAACAACATTATCACTGTTTGATAGAATTACACCACCCGTAAATGCTTCCTGTGCAATACTTGCAGCTTTGGTTGCGTCAATTTTTGAGTAGCGCATTCCTAAACGCAGCAATAAAGAATAACCGATTTTTTTCCAATGGGCAACTTGCGCGGCTATAACAGCTGGAGTGGAACTGGATGCACCACCAAAAAATAAGTCACTGGTTACATATTCATTTGCAGTGGACAATGCCCCTGTTGCTGTTTTAAGCTCGTTGTAAAGGTCGGCATAAATATCAGCCATTTTATCATACTTGGGGTAGTTTATACCTTCCAGGTACCCTTTTCCTGCGTCGCTGTAAGGTACGTCACCGTATGTGTCAACAAGTGTCATAAACGCATACGCTTTCCATATTCGTGTCATGTTGTACAGGTTTTGTTTGGTGGGATCAT
>JAHEYW010000267.1 GCA_023251395.1 Bacteroidales bacterium | reverse complement strand
ATATTCCCAAACCAGTACATGCTCCGGCACTGATTGTACTGTATGATGTAACAAAAGGGTAAGAACCAAAATCAATATCGAGCATTGTTCCCTGTGCCCCCTCAGCAAGTATCTTCTTTTTTTCAGAGATGAGTGAGTTGATAAGGTATTCACTATTGACCAGATTAAACCTTTTCATCATTTCGATACCTTCAAACCACCCTTTTTCATATTCTTTGAGGTCAAAGCTGAAGTTATAGTTTTTCAGAATTCTGAGATGTGCATCAAGGTGGTCCTTATAAAGTTCATTAAAATCAGGTCTGAGAATGTCGCCGACTCTAAGACCGTTTCGGCTTGCTTTATCAGTGTATGCCGGTCCTATTCCTTTTAGTGTAGAACCGATTTTTGAGTCCCCTTTTGATGATTCGAAGGCACCATCAAGAAGACGATGCCCCGGCAAAATAAGATGGGCTTTCATGGATATGTTCAACCTGTTTTTGATCTCTTCAAGATCAAGACCAAGTTTGTAAACCTCTGTGTTAAATACAGCAGGATCAATTACAACCCCATTACCAATAATATTCAGTTTTCCAGGATGAAATATTCCTGAGGGAATAAGGTGCAGAACATGTTTAACATTATTAAATTCAAGAGAATGACCGGCATTCGGACCACCCTGAAATCTGGCAATAACATCATATTCAGGACTTAATGCATCAACTATCTTACCTTTACCTTCATCTCCCCATTGCAGTCCCAGCAGAATATCAACATTCATATAAAAAGTGATTTATTATTCTTTTGATTTTTTTTCAGACCTTCCATAGATATAGAGCGAGTGATACATAGGACTGAATTTATGCAGTTCACTTGCCGTTTTGATTATTTCACTTATCCTCGGATCGCAAAATTCAACAACCTTACCAGTGTCAATATCAATAAGATGGTCGTGCTGGGCACATTGGAATGCTCTTTCAAATTGTGCGATATTTTTCCCGAACTGATGCTTAATGACAAGGTTACAGTCGAGAAGAAGTTCAATTGTGTTATAAAGTGTAGCCCTGCTCACACGGTAGTTTTTATTCTTCATGAATATATAAAGCGACTCGATATCAAAATGGCCGGGTCGGGTATATATTTCATCCAATATGGCATATCTCTCAGGTGTTTTTCTATGACCTTTCTTTTCCAGGTATTCAGTAAAGATCTGCTTCACTGTTTTCTTGGTTTCATCACTAATCATATCTGGTCTAATTTAAAATAATAACAAAAATATGATTTTTTTTGATGGTTTAAGTGATATTATCAGTTTTCGGCCTCTGTGAATTCTTCAACCCGTTTCACAGATTCAATACCTTTTATGTCTGATATCTTCATTATCAGGTTATTCAGGTCTTTTGTATGATGGACATAAAGATCGATAGTACCTTCAAATATGCCATTTCTGACTGAAATATTAATATTTGTCATATTGACATTAAGTTCAGATGATATGATCTTGGTAATATCATTTACAAGACCAATCCTGTCAATGCCTGTCATACTTATTCGGGCTAGGAATGAAACCAGCTTATGAATAGCCCATTTGACTGCAATAATCCTGTCTCCTTCACTCGACATAAGCCTGATAGCCACAGGACATTTAGGTTTGTGAATAATTATGGCACCCTCCTGAGAATGGTATCCCATTACTTCATCACCCGGTATTGGATTGCAGCATTTTGCTATTTCGTATGACTGACCTGAATTTTCAACATTTTCCCTCAAAAGAAAAGGGACACTCTTGTCGATTTTTGTAACTGGTAGTTCCTCAGTTTCTGTCTTTTCCCTCCTGGATCCTATCAGCTTTAGTTCCCAGTATTTGATGACATTCATTGAAGGATTCTTTTTTACAATCTTCTTAAGGTTGTCGAGATTAATTATTCCAAGGGCAATTTTTGAATAAAGCTCATCTTTATTGAGAACCTCATATGCGGTCATAATTTTTTTTACGACCTCAGAATTTGGAGTCACCCCAAGTTCATTGAGCTTCTGTTCAAGATCAGACATCCCTTTTTGTATTCTGTCTTTGGATTCAGCCTTGAGTGCGTTCTTAATTGCCTCTCTTGCTTTGGGAGTATGAACATAAGCAAGCCATTCCTTTTCTGGTTTGGCTATTTCAGATGTTATGATCTCAACCTGGTCTCCACTCATCAGAGTGGCGCTAATAGACATTAATTTATAATTGATCTTGGCTCCGATAGCTTTGTTTCCTATTTCAGTATGTATCTCGTATGCGAAATCAAGTGCAGAGGCACCTTTTGGCAGGCTGACCAGAAAACCTTTTGGGGTAAAAACCATTATTTCAGAAGAGAAAAGGTTCATTTTAAATTCATCAAGAAATTCAATGGGATCCTCGAGTGGATTTTCGAGCATCGTTTTAATTTTCTTGATCCATTTATCCAATTCTGTCTCCTGACTGTCATCCCCTTTATATTTCCAATGTGCAGCATAGCCTCTTTCAGCTATTTCATCCATTCTGTTACTGCGGATCTGTATCTCCACCCATTTTCCTTCAGGCCCCATCACCGTCAGATGGAGTGCTTCATAACCGTTTGGTTTAGGTCTGCTAACCCAGTCCCTGAGCCTGTCAGGTTTAGGCATATAGGTGTCAGTAATTATTGAATATATGTTCCAGCATTGTGTTTTTTCGGGTATTCCCGCGACTGGTTCAAAAACAATTCTGACGGCCAGGACATCATATATCTCTTCAAAGGGAACATTTTTTGCCTGCATCTTTTTCCAGATGGAATAGATTGATTTAGGTCTTCCCGTAATATCGAATTTGATTCCTGATTCGGTAAGCCTTTCAATGATCGGAAGGGAAAACTTATTAATCAGTGCGACGTATTTCCTCTCCCCATGCTTTAGTTTATTAGCAATCTCCTCATAAATTTTTGGATGGCGGTACTTAAAGCTAAGATCCTCGAGCTCACTTTTTATAGCATAAAGACCCAGTCGGTTGGCGAGGGGAGCATAAAGATATATAGTCTCACCTGCGACTTTCATTCTCTTATGTTCAGGCATCGAATCCAGCGTCCTCATATTATGAAGCCGGTCGGCGATCTTTATTAGTATTACCCTGAGATCATCAGAAATTGTCAGAAGCATTTTGCGGAAATTCTCTGCCTGCATAGAGGAGGAGTTTTCCTTATTATAGGTACCGGAAATCTTTGTCAGGCCATCTATAAGGGATGCGATTTTTTCACCAAAATCCCTTTTTACATCATCAAGAGTATATTCTGTATCTTCAACGACATCATGCAGAAGCGCAACGGCAATTGACTTTGCGCCAAGGCCAATCTCCTGATTTACAATCTTTGCAACTGCAATAGGATGAATTATATAGGGTTCACCTGATTTCCTGCGCATATCCCAGTGAGCCTCATTGGCAACTTTAAAAGCTTTCTCAATGAGTTCCATATCACCAGGCTTATTACTCCTCAGCACGTTCTTTATAAGTGATTCGTATTCAGAGTGAATCCTTTTAATATCTTCGTCGTCAAATATATTTTTGGTGCTCATAATTGTCACTGCCAAAGCATTATCGGCAGATTACAAATATAGCTCTATTGAAGCAAAATTTATGCAAGAGATGATATTTCAGATAAGGATTTTTTCTGCTACCTTATTATTGTAACGGTTCCCTTCCTGCTAAAATTTCTGCCAGAGGGTGATCTGACCTGGAGAAACCACAGATATACATCTTCTGACTGAAGCTCTCCCTTTACTTTACCATTCCATTCCTCATTATAGTCTCGACTCTCGAATAGAACCCTGTTTTGACGGTTGGTAATAATCAGATGATAT
>JAHEYW010000266.1 GCA_023251395.1 Bacteroidales bacterium | reverse complement strand
ATAAAATAAGGCATACAGGAGAAGGATTCAGGCCTGCCGCTATTCATTGCAGTGAAGAAGAAATTGAGACGATGGCGAGGGTTGAGCATATCAGATGGTGCTGGGACAAAATATTGAATGGCTGGTCATATGGTAAAGTTAAAGATTCCGGTAAAAAGACCCATCCGGCAATTATCCCTTATGAAGATCTTCCTGAAACAGAGAAAGAAAAAGACCGGGAACTTATAAGATTGATCCCGGCACTTCTTCAGGACATTGATTATGAGGTTTATCCTATCAATCTAAATCGTCTTAAAAAACTCCCATATGCAATAAAACCACAGAGCAGTATACACAGGATCCTGGATGAGACAAGGGAAATGAACGACCAGATCAGGAAACGGGCAATAATAACACCTGAAATGGAAGAGATGATCAGTATAAGGAACAGGAAGATTGAAGTGGCAATAAGAGAGATAGAGGGAAGCTATAACTATGCACGGCATATCCAGGAAACATTCCTTCCTGATGACCTTTATATAAGGGAATGTTTTGCCGAAAGTTTTGTATTGTTCAAACCAAAAGATATAGTCAGCGGGGATTTTTATTTTTTCAGCAAGCAGAATGATCTGATAGTATTTGCAGCTGCAGATTGCACTGGTCATGGAATTCCGGGGGCTCTCCTGAGTACTTTGAGCTATGGTATTCTTGACCAGGCAGTTAATGAATTGAATTTTAAGGAACCGTATGATATTTTGTATCATCTGTATTCTAAAATACACAGGTTCCTGAGGAACGATGAGTCAGGAACCGGTATGCCGGATGATATGGATATTGCTCTTTGCATTCTTGACATCACCACCAATGGGCTTACCTTCGCGGGTGTAAGGAATCCTTTATATAGGATAACCGGAGGAGAGCTTCTTGAATATAAAGCGAAGAATCAAAGGGGGAACTGTAGTGAAGATGGCAAGTGTTCTTTCGTATCGGAGAAAATAAAATTATGTCCTGGTGATACTATATATCTGTTTTCCGATGGGTTTATTGACCAATTTGGAGGGAAACAGCATAAGAAATACCAGAGCAGCAGGTTTAAGTCGTTCCTGACCAACATCAACGATTATTCAATGCCTGAACAGAGTGACATGTTATTTGAGGAGATCGAGCAATGGAGGGAAGAAAACAATGAAGATCAGACAGATGATATTCTGGTGATTGGTGTCAGGATATGATAATAGCATTCATTTATAAAACTCAAAATCCCATCCTTTAGGGTAAACCCAGATCTCAAATGGTTTTATTGTTGATTTTAGAACGTTGTTGTCTTTATCAAGTGTTGAAATATTCACCTTGTAAAACCCTATATCAGATGACTTCAGATTAACGGTTGCTGAACCGTTGTTCTTCATTTTAGCTGATTCACCGGTTTGCATCGCTCCGTCCGGGACTAATTCACTGGCAGCAAATTTATATGGATAAAACTGGTATTTCAAAATAACAAATTTATCGTCCCCGGATAATTTATCGCTGGCGACATAATTAATCTGCTGGTTTTCAGTGTGCTGATTTCTGACCTGTTTCAGTTCATATCCTGAATCGGTACCGGACAGAGAGTATTTAACAATCCTCAGGCTTGTTACCTGACCATTAAGATCATGTAATCCCTTTTCGATCCCGGCAAACCCTTTCCCAACCATGAGTACTTTTTTAAGAGAATCACCCTTGTTACGATCAATATAAGAAGTGACATCTTTAAAAAACATTTGTGACGAATCGGGGAAAAAGGCATGAGGAAAAATATTCAAAATATTCCCGCCCCGCTTCAATTGAAGTATCATTCCTTCTGGCTTCTTATCAACTATGAAGGTATAATTTCCTCCTGTAATAACCGGACTGAATGTATCCCTGCAATATTGAGGTTCACGAAATGTACTGATAGTATAAAACAGGTATTCAACAGGAAAGGGGATGACATTGTAATGTCCAATCTCTATTGCAATATGAAATTTCGGTTCTTCTGAATCATCGTCATTGTTGTTTTTATTCATGGAACCATAGTATAACAGAGGCATGAAGTAAATCAGACCTCCTCCATTGTATTGAAAATCAACTTCTATCCTGCCATATTGAAGCTGCTTTATATCCTCAGGAATAGCATTTTCTTCGTAGATACCCGTGGTAAATTCCTTTACCAGGCTTTCGCTGTACTCAATGTTTTTATAGGTGCCTGAATAATCGCTGATTATCCAGTTATCAGAATTTTTATCTTTTCTGCAACTAAATACTAATACCGATAGAAGGAGCAGGAGATATATTAATCGCTTTCCCAATTTTCATCTCTCCTCTATTTCCCATATTTGCAGTCCAACTGATCAATTTTAACCGGATAATCTAAATTGTTATATGCATATGTATGCAGCGTTGTATTGCGGTTTTCGACAGTCCCGTTATACGAGATTAATGTCTCTTTTATAATATTGTTTCTGTTGGTATATTTACCAGGTATGCCTTCAGATGAAAAAACCTTATACGGATTATTCTTGTTATCAAATTCGTAGATTCTGGTTTCATATAATTTAACAGTTGCTCCAACCAGGTACATTTCATCCTTTGTCATATTACCATTATCATCATAGGAATAGTCATTATATTGTGTCATCTGTCCCTGGGCATTGAATATACTTACCCTGGCAATATTTCCATTCTTGTATTCAAATGTATGGTAATAGGTAAGTTGATCAGTACCATTATTAATTGAGTAGGTCGATTTCTTAATCAATTTTAAAGAATTATCATACTCATATTCAGAATATCCTGATACTTTAGCATTTCTGGGATCACTTTCAAGAGACGCGCCGGGAATATATACACAACTAAGCGGACTGAATGAAAAAGCAGTTTCCTCTTTACGCAAAATATTCCCGCTGTCATACGTATATTTACTATATACAAAGGGTTCCATTGACTCATAAATAAGGTAGCTGCTATTATATGTCAAGCCATGAATTGCCTGATCACCTGATGTTATCTGACTTAACAGTGTATCGCTATAATAAAGATCTGCATTTTTGTCTTCCTTTTTACAGGAGGTAAAACACAGGAAAACAACCGATAATAAAAGTATTATTCTCTTCATGTGTTTAGATTTAGCTAATCAAAGATACTACTTTTTTATATAACAGTATTTTTCAGGAACTTTATTTTAAATTTACATTGAGTTACAGAAACCACACAATTTTTAATTTTTTAATATATTCAACCTTAGTAAATCATGAATAAACTGACATTAAAAAAAGTAAATCTGCTGGTGATCGCAGTATTGATTACTGGTATTTCATTGAACTCTGTTTCCGGACAAACCAAGAGTCCTGATAAAACAAAGCCGTTTAAAGTACAGATCTCAGACAAACCGTTGACATTCTGCAATCCTCTCAACCTAAGTGTTGGTTCAGAAAGGGCAAGAAGAGCCGGAGAACCGGTTGTTGTTCTTTATAAAGATGATTACTACCTGTTTATTACAGGTGGCAGAGGATACTGGTATTCACCCAATATGAGAGACTGGACCTATGTTGATGTTCCTTCTTTTCCAAGAGGATGTCCATCGGTTTTAACAGATGGTGAGACCTTATATGCATGTTCAATGAACGCAAGAGATGTATTCACAAGTACTGATCCCAAGAAGGGGGTCTGGACAAAAGTTGGTACCCTCGACAGGGATTACGGAGATGCTGACATGTTTCGTGACGACGATGGCCGTTTTTACATGTACTGGGGATGGTCGCAGGTTTTACCATTCCAGGTAGTTGAACTCGACCCAAAGACCGGATTTAAGGAAAAAGGTAAACCGGTAGTTTGTTTCTTCGGAAACTATGAAC
>JAHEYW010000265.1 GCA_023251395.1 Bacteroidales bacterium | reverse complement strand
TGGTGCAAGGTACAAAAGGTTCAAGGTTTAAAGTTTAAGGATTAAAGCAATAACATTGAACTTTGAATTGCTATGAGCTATGATCTCTGCGCCCTGAGCTTTCAGGCTTTTTCCGGGTTATAGGCAATCCCGCCGCTTTCCAGCCGATCATCCCACTTTTCATAGAGTAGAGTTTTCTGAAGCCTTTATCGTAGAAGAATATTGCTGCTTTTTTGCTGCGGCCGCCAGCGTAGCAATAGATAAAGAGAGTCTTCCATTTCGGGATCGTATCGGAAGCGGTTTCAAATCCTTTGGTGAAGGGTATATTAAATGAATTTCTTAAATGGGATTTCCTGTAATCCCTGTATTCCCGTACATCCAGAATGAGTGCATCTTTTGTCTGGGCACATCTTTCCTGAAATTCTACCGGTGTAAGGTTTATGAATTTTAAAGAATCGACCACCTGGGCTGATAATGAGTTTGATGAAATAACGAAGCAGATAAAAATTTGCAGAAAGTTTTTCATTTTCCCCCCTCCCCCACTTTGTCCTCCGTAGCCTTGGCGAAGGAGGATTCTCCCTCTCCTTCTTTTTTCCAGATGATCTTCTTCCCGAACCCTAAACGGTTATCGGTAAGCTTGATATGCGTGAGCTCCACTTTCCAGAGATGTGTATCCATGAGGATCGCAATCGGAAATCTCTTCAGGTATGCCTTTTTTGCTTTGGGAAGCAGGCTTTCATTAATTTCTGAAACAACACCCTGAAACTGAACTCCTCTTATCATGCCAACAACCATAGTCTCAAGTACAACTGATCCTGCAACAACAGGATTCTTAAGAAATTCCTTCCCATGCCTTGTATCATTATCTGTCGTGAAGACAAATGCATTTCCCTCTTCAAGATAAACATAGAAGCAATTGGCACACCATGGTTCGTTATTGACCGATGTGGCAATAGTCAGTACATAATGCTTCCTGAAAAATTTGATAATCCTCTCGTCAATCATTTTCCATCCAGTGATAACCATCGTTTTCAAAACCAGCCAGGGCCATGATTCTCTCAACAACAGTCATTGTCAGTTCTTCTATAGTTTTTGGCCTGCTGTAGAATGAAGGAGAAGCCGGACAGATAACCGCCCCGGCAAGGGTCAGTGTCTCCATGTTCCTGATATGGATATAGTTGTAAGGTGTTTCTCTCGGAACAATGATAAGCCTCCTCTTTTCCTTAAGCATGACATCTGCTGCCCTTGCAATCAGATCATCTGAAGTTCCATTGGCGATGCGTCCGATAGTTCCCATCGAGGCAGGGCATATTATCATCGTCTTAAATGTTGAAGAGCCGGATGCGAAAGGTGCATAGAAATCATTTACCTGATATTCCTTTACCGGTGGTTTTGAGGTGAATCGTTCTCCGGTCTCGGATTCCCATATCTCCCTGGCAGTATTTGAAAAGACGACCGCAACTTCCCGGGGTGGATCTTTTAAAGTCTGAAGCTTATGCAAAAGTTGTTTTGCATATAATGAACCACTGGCGCCGGTAATTGCCAGGATTACTTTTATGTTGCTGTCGGACATGTGTTGGCGTTTGAGATGCAAAGGTAGTATAAAATGTTGAAAGGGGTTGAATCCTCCTTCGCCACCTTTCCAACTGATTAGTAAGCTTTCTCTTTACAGATGCAGCCCCTCTCCCGCTGCGCGGGATCTCTCCGCCGGATGGCGGGGGAGAAAAACATCTTCATCAGAGACTATATATTTATGCCAATTTTCCTGATATCTTTACATCATGATTGATCATTCCACGATAGAACGCATTCTCGATGCTGCTCAGATAGTTGATGTGGTTCAGGAGTATGTTCCGCTCAAAAGAAGAGGGGTCAATCTGCTTGGATTATGCCCATTCCATAATGAGAAGACTCCTTCCTTTACCGTCTCTCCCACCAAAGGTATATTCAAATGCTTTGGCTGCGGCAAAGGAGGCAATTCTGTAAACTTCATAATGGAGCATGAGCATCTTAGCTATCCTGAGGCACTGAAGCACCTTGCAAAGAAATATCATATTGAGATTGAGGAAAAAGAACTTACTCAGGAAGATCTGGAAAAACAGAATGAACGTGAAAGTCTGCTGGTGCTGACCGCCTATGCCGGAAGACAATTCACTGAAAATCTTTTGCACTCCGATGAAGGTATTTCTGTGGGTATGACATATTTTAAGGAGCGTGGATTCAGACAGGATACCCTTAAAAAATTTGATCTTGGTTACAGTCTCGAGAAAAGGGATGCCTTTTCGAAAAAAGCCACAGAAGACGGTTATCGTCAGGAGTTCCTGATTAAAACAGGGTTGTCTATCCAGCATGAAGACAGGATATTTGACAGGTTCAGTGGACGGGTTATGTTCCCGATCCATAGCCTGTCAGGGCAGATTCTGGGCTTTGGGGGAAGGATACTGAAGACAGATGCAAAAACTGCAAAATATCTTAATTCACCTGAGTCGGATATTTATCACAAGAGCAAGATCGTATATGGTATTTACCAGGCGAGAAAGGCAATTACCCAGAACGACAAGTGCTATCTTGTTGAGGGTTATACTGACGTGCTTTCAGTACATGAAGCAGGAATTGAAAACGTTGTCGCTTCGTCAGGTACATCCCTGACCCAGGAACAGGTGAGGCTTATTAAGAGATTCACTCAGAATATTACTATCCTGTATGATGGAGACGCCGCTGGTATAAAGGCATCAATAAGGGGGATCGACATCATCCTTGAGGAGGGAATGAATGTAAAGATTGTGTTGCTTCCTCCCGGTGAAGATCCTGATTCATATTCAAAGAAAGTTAGTTATGAGGAGTTTCTAAAATATCTCAAACAGAATGAAACTGATTTCATAAGGTTTAAGACCCAGCTGCTTCTCTCCGAAGCTCAGAGTGATCCTGTAAGGCGAGCTGATCTGATCCGTGACATAGTTAAATCTATTGCGGTCATTCCTGAAACCATAACGCGGACAGTTTATATAAAGGAGTGCAGTAATCTGATGGAAGTCTCTGAACCGGTTCTGTATAACGAGGTAAACAAGCTGCGGCAGCAGAAATCATTCCAGGACAGGAACAGGTATCCGGGATTGGAAGATCTGCCTGTTCAGAAAATTACAGTCCCGGTCAAACAGGTTGCCCATGAAACCGGATCCTTCTATTCAGAAAAAGAGATCATCAGGCTATTGCTTAAGTATGGCAGTGAGGTTTTTGAAAGGATCATTAATCCCGAAGATGGAAAAGAGAAAGTGACAACTATTGCAGACTATATCGTAGATGAGATTGTATCTGATGAGCTAACCTTTGAAAACCAGACATTTGCAAAGATCTTCAGTGATTACCGGTTTCATGTTGAACAGGGTCTTTTCCCCGGAGATAAGCACTTTGTGAGACACCAGGACCCGGATATCTCAAGTGTTTCTGCAGACCTCTTGTCTGATTCGCATCAGTTAAGTGATATCTGGAAAACAAAGCAGACTTATATTGAAACTGAGACTATGCTTTTAAAGGCTATTGTCCCAGATACGGTTCTCAAATTCAAAAGTGACAAGCTTAAAAATGAAATGAAGAAGTTGTTGCGGCAGATAGAAGAAGCATCCAAAGTAAATGATAATGAACGGATTGTCACTCTCCAGAAGAAATATTCGCTGATCAGCAAGGCGATCAACAGAATATCAAAAAATTTGGGAGACAGGATAATCTTATAGTGTCTCGTGTTAACCTATCCGGGTATGTTCAGAAAAGTGTGTCATTCTCTTTTCTGGACATACCCCATTTTATTCAGCATCCAATATTGCCTTATAAAATATTCCTTTAACTTTATAATTAAATTAATATCAGAACATGAAGAGAGGTGATCT
>JAHEYW010000264.1 GCA_023251395.1 Bacteroidales bacterium | reverse complement strand
CTCAACGATTGCATATGGTTCATCGGAAAAGTCCCCGCTTATTCCGGCCAGCTGATCTTTGCTGGTTCCGGTTCCACTGGCGATCCCTTTATGATCCTCAGGGTTACTAGCAAGGATATCGTCGTTTGTTGGTATAGTCTTCTCCATTGGCCGTATTGAATCGACAACGACCGGGGCCTCATATCTCAGGTTTTCAGCGCTGGCCGGAGGGGGTGGTGCAGATGGCAGATAAATCTCTTCCAGGGGAGTTTCCAGTTTCTCCATTTTCATCTGCGAATAACCGACCCTGAATTGTTCTCCCTTTCTACGCAATTTACTCTTATAATCAAAATATGGTATAAGAACTGAAGTGATGATAATCAATCCGGCAAGGATAATAGATAGTACAACGATTCCATTATACTTTTTACGCAAAGGATATGCACCATAATCTTTATTCCTGTTCTCAAAGATTATGTCATCAAATTCCATCCTGTCGAGAAACGGATTCCTCATCTTGCTATCATTCCAATTTTAGTGCCAGAACCGGAGATTAATCACCTGAATGACTGGCAAAAGTACAAAATTGAGGGATTCCCAGGCACTTTCAAAAAGGTTAAATAACCTTCTTAATTCTTAAAATACTGTTAATTAATAGTTTCATGAGGATTGATGCTTGATTATGGATACTGGTGCTAGATACCGGGTGCTGGTTTAAATATGAAGTAATTGAAATATATTTTATTTTAAATATTTAATTTTTTTATACATTTGTGATGTTCCGGGGGATTAGCTCATCCCGTCCCGATAACTATCGGGAGCTATCGGGAGGTTAAGTGTTTGACCCTTAAATGAAATTGTTTTTTGAAATGGGGGATTAGCTCATCCCGTCCCGATAACTATCGGGAGCTATCGGGAGGTTAAGTGTTTGACCCTTAAATGAAATTGTTTTTTGAAACGGGGGATTAGCTCAGTTGGCTAGAGCGTTTGACTGGCAGTCAAAAGGTCAGGAGTTCGATTCTCCTATTCTCCACCTTCTTTTTCAGAAATATGAGTTTATCAGAAATCAGACATTAAGCAAGTTACGCATTCCCCTGAAAATACAATATCAAAAATATTATATCAAATTGGTATCCCTGACTTGCGGTATTGTCCAAATAAAAAGATGAAAGAGGACCTGATAATGAGATTGGATCAAAAAAATTTACTCAGGTTGTATCTACTCTTAGTGATCATAAATGGAAATGCAAACATTGTGTTCTGTACCAGAATACAAATTATTCTTCAAAATCTTTATGCGTGATAAGATCCATTTCTGAAGCCACCACATTTTCTCTAACCTGCTTTTCAGTCTTGCCTCCGGGAATAACAACATGACAAGCCGGATGTGAAATACAGAATCTAAGGCTGATTTGTGCGGGACTGTAATCAGGGTGCTTCTCAAATAAGGGCTTCAAAGCATCAAATCTTTCGAGATAACTGGCAAGTTTTTCAGGTGAAAGATTTGTCCTCCGGTGATCATTCTCACCAAAGATTGTCTTATGGTTAAACTTTCCTGAAAGTAGACCGAAGATTAGAGGAATCCTCACAATTACTCCTGTGCCATACTTCATTGCCAATGGTAATAAAACTTCCTCTGCCTGTTTTTCGAGCAGATTATATCTCACCTGGATCACATCAAGAAGATCATGGTGTCGTTCAAGAATATGAGCATGTGATATCTCACCGAAGGAAATCACACTCCATCCTGCATGTTTTATCTTGCCATCTCTTTTCAGTTTTTCCAGGGCCAGCCAGGGCTCATCTTTCTCAAGGGTTTCGAGTACAGGACTATGGAGCTGCAGTATATCTAGTGCTTCAACATTCAATCGTTTGATGCTTTGTTCAGCAGCAAATACAAGATGCTTAACAGAATAATCATTATTAAAAGGTGTAACCTTGTGTTCTTTTCCAACAAACGGATAGAAATTATTGCCGGCCTTGGTAGCAATTACTATTTTATCCTTGTCGGATCTTTCATCAAGCACCTGTCTTATCAGCTCCTCGGAATGACCGAAGCCATAAACATCTGCAGTATCAATAAAATTCACGCCCGCATCCAGAGCACAGTGAATAGCCCTTCTGGAACTTTCATCATCAGTTTTTCCCCAGTCGCGTCCACTGATTCCCCAGGCACCAAATCCTACGGTGGATACCAGGGGTCCGTTTATTCCAAGTTTTGTATACTTCATTGAAAGGAATTTATAAGCAAAGATACCAATGTCAATTTAATCTTAATAAGTCATAGATAAACAATTTCGGATTTCGGATATATTTCCTTCTTGTTCCGGAAAACGGATTTTAATTAAACGATTTATTTTTTTGATAAATGTTCAGAAAAATTGACGAATGAAAAAGTAGATATGAACAATTTTATCGAAATTGACCCTAGAAAAAGTTGCAATTAGCTTAGCGATAATTCCATTTTGATATCTAATTTGAATTCATGAGAAAACTGATATTTATTTTTCTAATTGCATATTGCCCCCATCTGATTGCACAACAGGTTGTTGCAACTGCAGGAAGCTCATTTTCAGCCACCACCGGAAGCATATCATTCACAATCGGTGAGAGTATTGCTCAGACAATGACCAGTACTGACAAAGTCCTTACAATGGGGTTTCAGCAACCTCTTATTACTGTCTCCATTATCAGTGAACTGAAATACCTGGGATATGAGATAACTGCATTTCCAAATCCGGTTTCTGATGAGCTGAACCTTAGGCTGAGTAAGGATGGCCTGAATGAACTGCAATACTTCTTGTGTGATATGAACGGAAAGGTGATCATTCAGAAGTATCTAGAAGGCCTGATTACCAAAATCCCGTTTAGCCAGCTCCCTTCTGGATTTTATATCCTTAAAATAACTGATGGTATCAAAGAGATTAAAACTTTCAAGGTAATAAAACAACACTGATCTGATGATCAATACTGGTTTTTACTCCATCCATTTTTAACATCCCGAATAATAAGAAACCAACATCATAAACATCCTTAAAATGAAAAAAATCCTCACCTTGTTAATCTGCCTGTTAGCAGCTGTCCTTTCTTACGGACAGTCACCTTCAAGCTTCAAATACCAGGCAGTTCTGCGCGATTCAAAAGGAAACATCAAAGCCAACGCCACAGCAACTATTATTATAAGTATCCTGCAGGGTAGCTCAACCGGAACAGTTGTATATTCCGAAACTCACAGTGCCACAACTGATACTTTCGGACTTATTAACCTTGAAATTGGCAAAGGAACTGTTAACAGCGGTACCTTTTCCGGGATAACATGGTCATCAGGTACATTTTTTGTCAAGGTTACTGTGGATGGTGTTGAGATGGGAACAACCCAGCTTCTGAGTGTCCCTTTTGCTCTTTATGCAACCAAAGCAGGAAACGGATTCAGCGGAAGTTATGCCGACCTTACCAATAAACCAACATTATTTGACGGTGCTTATTCAAGTCTGACTGGAAAACCTGCTTTTGCAACTGTTGCCACATCCGGGAGCTATGAGGACCTGACAAATAAACCTGCTTTTGATACCGTTAACCATCTTTCTGTAAAAGGGAAAACCGCTGTTATGGATGAGGCATTATTTGAGGTAAAAAACAAAAATGGCCAGACTGTTTTTGCAGTTTACAATGAAGGGGTAAGAGTTTATGTTGACGATGGAGCAAAAGGTTCAAAGGGAGGCTTTGCTATTGGTGGTTTCGGATCAGCGAAAGCAGCATCCCAGAACTATTTTGTTGTCAGTGGTGACTCCATCAGGGCTTATTTAAATGAATCTGCCTCCAAAGGGTCTAAAGGAGGATTCGCAATCGGTGGTTTCGGACAGGCAAAAGGACCGGCTCAGGAATTTCTCAGAGTAACTCCC
>JAHEYW010000263.1 GCA_023251395.1 Bacteroidales bacterium | reverse complement strand
GCAATGCCTGTTGGACCAGATCCAGTGACAGTGAAGTCAACCTTGGCCATAAATGAACCGGATACTATTAATCCGGATGTAGATATATTTCTTAATATAGAAACTGTGCCGCCATTAGTGTTACCAACAACGAGATCAGGTTTGCCGTCCCCATCGATGTCATTAATGGCAACAGCTTGTGGGTTAATACCAGTCGCAAAGTCAACTCTGCTTGCAAATGAACTTGCTGATATAGAACCGGAAGTACTGATGTTTCTGAAAACTGAAACTGTATTATTGCCATAATTTGAAAGAGCCAGATCGGGTTTACCATCTCCATCAAGGTCACCTATTGCAACACCAACGGGATTAGTGCCGGTTATAAGGTCAACCTTTGTGGCAAATGAACTTACCGAAATAGAACCTGAAGTACTGGTATTTCTGAATATCGAAACAGTGTTGTTGTTTTGGTTTGTAACAACAAGATCAGGTTTGCCATCTCCATCGATGTCCCCAAAAGCAATATAAGCAGGATTCGTTCCTGTGTTAAAGTCAACTTTGTTGGAGAACGAGCTTGTTGTAATAGAACCTGAGGTGCTTATATTCCTATAGACTGAAATGGTATTGCTTGTATAACTAGCAATTGCTAAATCAGGTCTCCCATCGCCATCAATATCACAGATGGCAGCAAAGGTTGAAGTTGTTCCGAGAGAGAGGTCAACCTTTGCAGCTAGGGTTGTTGCATCAATAATCTGTGAACTGGGAAATGTGACTTTGAATGGAGCAGGAGAAAATGCCGTATTGCCACCTACTGTAACTGAAATAGGCTGGTAAGTTGCTCCAACAGGCACAGTAACTGTCAGCTGGGTTACAGATGCAGAGGTGACAGCAGCCTGTACCGCACCGAACCAGACAGTATTACTTGTTGTCGTAGGATTGAAGTTTGTCCCAGTGATAGTTACACTGGTTCCGATCTGACCAGATGTTGGTGTGAATGAGGTTATTGTCGGTACCTGGGATAATATAGCTCCTGATAAAACAGTAAAAAATAATGCTGATAACAGGATTTTCGGATTTAAGTACCAATAAGAAAATTTTCTCATAACAGAATATTTTTTAACCCGGTCTTATTTTCTGCAAATAAACCGGTTATTGTTTCAAAGGATTTTAAAGATGAAAATGTACTGATTTCACTATAAAAATAGAAAAAGGTTTTGACTATTTTTTCAACTGTTTATAAAAAACCCGCCATAAATAATTTGGTAAGGCGGGTTCTGTATTTTTACCATAAGAAAACTTACTTCTTAAAAGAAAAGTCAGTTGTAAGAAGATAATTCCATTCAGTTGGCATCTGTTGTCCATTGGTCTTCGTAAATACTGCTTTACGCGTGTTTATGAAAACATTCATAATAGGCTGAGCAATCTCCATCTGTTTTACCAGTTCCTGGGTAAACAAACCATTACTTCCCTCACCATCTGAAGCTGTTGCTCCTTCAGATGTAGCGAATGATATAATTGTGCCGTTAACCGGACCAATTGCTTTAAATCCTTCATTCCCGCCTCTTGCCCAGGCTTTGTAAGGATTATTCCGGCATGCATCAAGGATAACAATATTTGTATTCGCTGCATTTCGTTTTAACTGGTCGGTGACCATAGTCACCGGAATAGCATCAAATGAAACATCTTCTTTATGATCCAGTTTTGCATCGGTTGGGACCAGGTAATTGACGTTGTCGACCTGTACACCATGACCCGCATAATAAAATAATGCAACATTATAATCATTCAGCTTTCTGCTGAAATCTTTAATTGCATTAATCATGGAATCTTTTCTGCAATTGAGCTGTTTAACTACTGTAAATCCCAGATTCTTCAGAGTGGCTTCAATCAGGTTAGCATCATTTTTAGGATTTTTCAGGCTGGTGCCATTTGAATAATCCGAATTACCAATTACCAGTGCAAGCCTCTTTTCGGCAATAGCCCTGCTGAATTTAATAATTCTGTTATCAGACATATTGCTCCCGGCTGCATTCTCAGCATTGACGTAGATGCTGTTATCTCCTTCCCTGAGAGGTATCTGGGGTTTCCAGACATAATTACAAGTATCATTATTCTGACGCTGAAATACTCTTGCAACCCTTATCTGGGCGCCGTCCACTGTAACACTGGCAGACATCAGGTCAGCTGCAGACTTAATGCATACCTCAAGTGTAATTGTTTCGGTGCTGACCATTGACTTTGGAGGAGTAGGGAATCCCCACCTGATCTCAGGCATGCTGGCGAGCGGATTCGAAAAATATCTTATATCCGATTTCATGCTTAATCCGCCTACACTTGTGGCAACGAGGTAAACGTTATTTTCACCTGCATTCAGTGTAATTGTTTTTTCAACAGTAAAGGCGCCGGGTTCACCCTGAACAGGCACAATAATTCCATCTCCCTTCGATTCTCCGTTCACATAGAATAGAGCTGAATTGATCTCAGACGATGAGTTGATTTTTGCCTTTACCCTGACTGTATTATTATATGAACTGAGAATAGTCGTAGTTCCTGACGGGCTTACCCATGCAATTGCAGGCGTTGATGGTGGAGGTGGTGTTATTTTGATCTGAGCCTGCAGCCTGGTTAGGGAATCTCTTAATTTTGCCGCAATGAGTGAATCCCTCTTTGCAACAAGTTGTGCAAGAATCTTTGAGGAATCAGGCTTTGTAATTATTGTGCTCCTTTCTGCCAGAATAGGTTCAGCAGGTTTACTTTTCAGATAAGATACATTAAGATAATCTACAGTGATTTCAGAATTAAGCCCAACACTAAAGCCGATCTGATCTCCGTCAAGAGTTACGTTTTCAATCTGATTTACAAGGATATCATTTATAAAAATATAATAGACTCCCTGCATCTTTCTGACTGTAATCTTATTATAAAACCCAATATCCTTCAAAAGGTTCTCTTCCTTTCCTGAAAAGATCTTTTCTATCTTGTTCCTGGAAGGAATATTCTTCACGATAAGAAGATTCTTCTTCTCATCTATTTCAACCCTGTAGTGGTCAAAATTTCTTGGTGAAAGACCGAAAACAAGTGCACCAGATCCATTTATTACTGTAAATGATGTTTCAACTTCGAAGTCTTTTGACTGATCAATTGAAACAGTCTTATAGGTAAGACCGGTGTTTTTATTGAAATTCTTGCATGTAATATCATAACGGCCATTCACAAATTTGCCAGCTATCCATTGATTGTCAGTTATCCAGCTGTTGCTGTTGTTGTCAAAAGGTTCACTGAGAATGGTCTCACGCTGATTGGCCGCAATGTCAGAATAATTTTTCTGTGCATAAGCACCTGTTACAGCCACTATCAGCAAAATCATGAAAATCAAAGAAACTCTTCTGCTCATTGTATTTTATTTTTACCCGTTCCCCGTTAATTTAGAAAAAGCTTCAAAAAAATGCTGATTTAAAACTCTTAAAGATAAGAAATAAATCGTTTATATTCCGATATAATCAGAATTTTAACACTTTTTGATGAAGAGATGAAAACTATAACCAAACTGGCAGATGATGTTGACCAAGTCCCATAAAGTCTATATATGTAAATCAAAGTAAGAGTTGATCCTGTTTTTATATCCTGTAGAAAATTTTGAGAAAAATTATCAAAATCATTGATATAAACAGTTCGAAACTGGTATTTTATTATCTTTATCAAAAGCCTTGTGGTACTAATGTCTGGTTACAAGTGAGATGAAAAAGCAATATTCTTTGACTAATAATACTGAAAGTGATATTTTAAGGGAGAGCGAAGACAAATATCGTCTGCTGTTCGAAAATGTACACGATGGAATATATCAGAGCTCCTATGATGGCAAAATAATTACAGCCAATCCGGCTCTTGTAAAAATGCTTGGATAT
>JAHEYW010000067.1:7878-14031 GCA_023251395.1 Bacteroidales bacterium | reverse complement strand
AAACGAACTTGCTGCAAGACGTAATGCTTAATAAAATAAATAAAAACTCAAAAAAGACAAGATATGGCAACAAAGAATAAACCAGTGCAAAAAGCGGTTACCCCAACAAAAGTTCCCGCTTACAAAAATCCAAAACTGGCTGTTTCGGCTCGCGTAAATGATCTTCTTTCAAGAATGACGATAGAAGAAAAAGTTGCACAGCTAATGGGATTGTGGAGAGGCGGTATTGACGAATTCGATCAGGAATTCATGAAAGATCCTGTAAAAGTAAAAGAGGTAATGGGTAAAGGAGCCAATTCAATCCATCCGACTTTCCTTGGTGTAAAGGATACTGTCGAGAACAGGAACAGGATACAGAAATACCTGGTGGAACAAACCAGGCTGGGCATCCCGATGATCTTTGTTGATGAAGGACAACACGGAATGATGCGCCGGGAAACGACTGTATTCCCACAGGCAATAGGTCTTGCCTGTTCCTGGGATACGGCTCTTTTTGAAAAGGTATATTCAGTAATTGCGAAAGAGATACGCTCAAGAGGAGCACATCTTGTTCTTTCACCGGTTATTGATGTCTGCCGCGACCCAAGATGGGGCCGTGTTGAGGAAACATATGGTGAAGATCCATGCCTGAACTCTGAATTAAGCAGTGCAGCTGTTAAAGGACTTCAGGGTTCAGCAACCGGAAAAGTTGCCAATGGACATGTTGCAGCAACACTGAAACATTTTATTGGCCATGGTCAGCCGGAGGGTGGTCAGAATACAGCTCCTGCTAACTATTCGCTCAGAACATTACGTGACTATCATATGCCTCCATTCATTGCATGTATCAAAAATGCAAAACCTGTCAACCTGATGCCTTCATACAACGAGGTTGATGGTGTCCCTTCACATGCCAATAAATGGCTGCTTCAGGATGTACTGCGCAAGGAGTGGGGCTTTAAGGGAATGGTTGTGTCTGATTATTATGGTGTTGAACAACTTGCAAACAAGCATTTTGTTGCAAATGATAATAAGGATGCAGCAAGAATTGCATTCAACAGTGGTGTTCAGTATGAGTTTCCGCAGGCAAACGCATTCAGGTTCCTTCCGGAGCTTCTGAAAGAGGGTAAGATCAAAAAAGCCGACATTGATAAAGCAGTATCACAATTGCTAGAGCTTAAATTCATGATGGGTCTGTTTGAAAATTCTTATGTAGATGTCAAGACAGCTATTAAAGTAACAAAAGATCCTGCATCAGATAAGCTCGCTCTCAAAGCTGCACAGGAGTCAATCGTTCTTCTGAAGAATGACAAGCTTTTGCCATTATCTAAAACCAAATACAAGAAAATTGCTGTTGTTGGTCCATGTGCAAAATATGTTTCATTTGGCGGATATGCAGGGGAGCCTTACAATAAAGTCACCCTGTTCGATGGTATAAAGAGTAAGGTTGGGAATAAAACAGAGGTTCTGTATGCAGAAGGTGTTAAGATCACTTCAAACCCGACAATACCATTCTTAAACTGGAAGCTTGATGAGATAAAGTTCCCGACCAAAGAAGAGAACATGAAGCTTATAAGTCAGGCTGTTACAGTTGCGAAAAAGGCAGAAATCATCATTCTTGCAATTGGCGAGAATGAACATCTGTGCCGTGAAGCGTGGGCAAAGAACCATATTGGAGACAATATGACTCTCGATTTGATCAGTCAGCAGGATGAGCTCGTAAAAGCAATCGTTGCTCTTGGCAAGCCTGTTGTTGTATACCTGATGAACGGAAGACCATTATCAATCAATTTTATTGAGCAGAATGTACCTGCAATTATTGAAGGCTGGTATATGGGTCAACAGACAGGAACAGCTGCAGCCGATATTATTTTCGGGGATGTCAATCCTTCAGGAAAACTTACAATTACCGTTCCCAAATCAGCCGGACAGATTCCGATGTTCTATAACTTCAAGCCAAGCGCCCAGATGAATGAATACATATCACAGGATAACCTTCCGCTGTATCATTTCGGTTATGGACTGAGCTATTCTAAATTTACTTTCAGTAACATCAGGCTTGACAAAGCTAAAATAAAGAAAGATGGTTCGACTAAAGTGAAGGTTGATGTGACCAACGCAGGTAAGATGGCAGGAGACGAGGTTGTTCAATTATATATCCGAGATAAGGTAAGTTCAGTGACACGTCCATGGAAAGAGCTGAAAGGATTCAAAAGAGTTTCGTTGAAACCAAAGGAAACAAAAACTGTCACTCTTGAGATAACACCTGAACAGCTTGCATTCAATAACATCGATTATAAGTTTGTTGTGGAACCCGGCGAATTCGAAATCATGGTTGGAAATTCATCCCGTGATCAGGATCTGCTTAAGAAAACACTCGTTGTTGGTTAGGTAATTATAGAATTTATTTTACCACAGAGGACGCAATCCGCCGGCTGGCGGATGCGTCCTTTGCGGTTTATTATAGATCTCATCTGGTTAACATCACGTTAATAACCAAATAAATTTCTGTCATTTTATCTAAAATGGTATACCTTTATTAGATATTCATCCTAAATCATATCTCTCAATGAAAAATTGTTTGAAAAAAATGTTTGCACTGTTGATTTTTATAACAGTGTTCGGATCTCTTTATGCCCAGGACACCCTGCCGGCAATTAAACCTGAAAACTTTGCCAAATGGCAAACACTTAGTTCTTTCTCCATCTCAGATGACGGAATGTGGGTCAGCTGGAATGTTTCACTATCTGAAGGGGATGATACTTTATACATCAGGAACCCTTCAACATCTAAGCTTTACAAGTATGCTCTCTCAACTGGTATGCAGTTTTCTTCTGATTCAAGATGGGCAGCATTCCGGGTTGGATACAGCGAAAAGGAAACCGAAAAAATGACTGAGCAGAAGAAGCCCATAAAGAATAAGGCCAAACTTGTGGATCTTGCAACAGGAAAAGAAAGAGTTTTTGAAAATATCTCTTCAAGCAGCTTCACCAAAGATGCAAACCACCTGATAATGACTGGTTATCCTCCGGAAAACAGCAGGAACAGGGATATTTACATATATAATCTTAAAACAGGGACACTAAAGAACATTGGAAACATAAGTGAGAACCAAACCAATAAGCCGGGCAATCGCCTCGCATATATTATAAGCGCTGAAAATAAAAAAGGAAATGGGGTTGAGGTGATGAACCTTGAAAATTACGGTATCTCTTTTCTTGATAATGATACATGCACCTACAGAAATCTTAGCTGGGACAGAGAGGGGACTTCTCTGACATTTCTGAAAGCCTATTATGACACCAGCTATGTTGAACAGAACCATATTATATTTTCAGTCAGGAATGTTCTTACAAAACCAGAGATAAAAAGCTATAACCCTGGTAAAGACACAACATTCCCTAAAAAAATGAGGATAAGCGAGACTTACCGTTCAAATATTTCAGATGATCTGAAAACCATCTTCTTTGGCGGGTTCACCTGGACTGAAAAGGAGAAAAAGACAAAGAAACCAGCTGAGACTGAAAAACTTCCCGGAGTTGATATCTGGCACTGGAAGGATGACCCGGTTCAGCCAAACCAGAAGGTGAATTTAGAGTCTGAAAGAAACTTCACTTACTTGTTTGCATGGACTCCGGATCAGAATAAAGCGATAAAAATTACAGAAGAGGACATGAGGCGGGGCAATCCTACAGGAGATGGTCATAATGTTCTGGTTACCAATGATAAGCCTTATAAGCCAGCCTTCAGGGAAAGCCGGTATGATCACTATATTGTCAACACTGCCACAGGGGAAAAGAAATTAATTCTGAAGAATTTCATTAATCTTTCCGGATCTTCTCCGGCAGGTAAATATGCGATCTATTTTAAAGACAAAAACTGGTGGATATATGAAATTGCAAAAGATTCCCATCTCAACCTCACTAAAGATATACCAACTGTATTCTGGAATACCCGTGATGACACTCCACAGGATGTCAAACCTCCATTTGGTGTGGCAGGTTGGCTGAAGGATGATAAAGCAGTTTTACTGAATGATGAATTCGATGTCTGGAAGATCAGCTTTGATGGAGCTAAACCTGTCCGTCTGACAAATGGGAAGGAGAATAACATAATCTTCAGGCTTACCCGTCTGAACTATGATTATCCCTACATTGAACCGGGGACAGATCTGTATTTCAATGCCACAGGCGACATTGATAAAAAGAATGGTTACTGGAGACTGACATCAAAGAATAAATTCGAAAAATTAATTTATGAGGATAAGGCCATCCAGGGTTTGAGAAAGGCTGAGAAGGCAGACTATTTTGTTTATTCTTCAGGAACATATTCGGTTTCCCCGAATGTATTCAGGACAACTGTTGCTTTCTCAGAAAGCCAGAAAATATCTGAGACCAATCCACAGCAGGCAAAGTTTGCCTGGGGTAAAAGCGAACTTATTACATACAAAAACAGGGATGGGAAAACATTGCAGGGATCATTATTTTATCCTGCAAAATATGAACCAGGGAAAAAATACCCGATGATAGTCTATATATATGAGCTTCTTTCAAATGATGTGAATCGTTATGTATCACCTTCATTAAGAAGCTCATACAATACAACCAACTATACAAGCCAGGGTTATTTTGTATTCCACCCGGATATCGTTTATAAAACAAATCACCCGGGAGAATCGGCTGTAAACTGTGTTGTCCCGGCAGTTGAAGCAGTGATCAAAACAGGCATGGTCGACGAAAAGAAGATTGGAATAATGGGTCATAGCTGGGGTGCTTACCAGACAAGCTTCATAATTACACAGACAGATCTCTTTGCGGCTGCGGTAGCAGGTGCTCCGCTTATTGATATGATAAGCATGTACAATGAGATCTACTGGAATTCAGGAAATCCCAATCAGAATATTTTTGAGACTTCGCAGGGAAGGCTGAGGGAACCATGGTGGGTAATAATGCAGGATTATATCAATAATTCACCAATGTACCAGGCTCAGAAAATCAAAACCCCGCTTCTTGTCACATTTGGCAACTCCGATGGTGCTGTTGACTGGCATCAGGGAATTGAAATGTACATTACAATGAGAAGGATGGAAAAACCATTTATTATGCTGGTGTATGACGGTGAAAATCATTCCCTTGCCAAGAAGGAAAATCAGATCGATTATACCAAAAGAGTCAATGAGTTTTTCAATACTTATCTGAAACAGGATAAGGCACCAGACTGGATCGTAAATGGTAAAAAATATCTTGAAAAGAAAAAAGAAGAAGAAAAAGCCGCAAAAAAATAAACATTAACCTTAAAAGGAGCTGTCTCAAAAGTCTCACTTTACAATATTTACCCCTAAATCCCCCAAGGGGGACTTATTGATATACTGCTAGTTATGAAAGTCACGCAATTGCGGGATTTGGGGGTAAAAACAATCTTTTGAATCAGCCCCTATTTTTTACCAGATCACTGGTCTCTCTTTTTCTTCCCTGTAAAGCTTATCTCCCGGTTTAATATCAGGAAAAGCAGCATAGAATTCCGGCATGTTGTAAACAACTCCGTTAACTCTTTCTTTTTCAGGTGAATGTTCGTTTGTCTTTACTCTTCTTCTGAGCGCCTCATCCCTCATATTGGTTCTCCATATCTGGCCATAACCCAGAAAGAATCGCTGGTAGTTGGTAAACCCGTCAATTGGCTTAGGAGTCTCTTTGCCTTCAAGAGAGAGCTTATAAGCATAATATGCAACCGTTGCCCCGCCAAGATCAGCGATGTTTTCTCCAAGGGTCATCTTACCATTGATAAATAATGAATCGAGCACTTCGTATTTATTGTACTGATCGACAAGCATCTGAGTATGTTCTTCAAAGGATTTTGAATCCTCCTTGGTCCACCAGTCTCTCAGGTTACCATCCTTATCGAACTGGCGGCCCGTATTGTCAAATCCATGGGTCATTTCATGTCCGATCACCAGGCCTATAGCACCATAATTTATTGCATCATCGGCATTCATATTGAAGAATGGTGGCTGAAGGATCCCTGCCGGGAAAACTATTTCATTACGGCTTGGATCATAATAAGCATTTACTGTCTGAGGAGTCATGCCCCATTCGGTCGGATCGATTGGTTTTCCAATTTTATCGAGATTATATTTCAACTCGAACCTCATAGAATTAACCATATTAAGAATAAACG
>JAHEYW010000067.1:0-7868 GCA_023251395.1 Bacteroidales bacterium | reverse complement strand
ATAAACGGCTGGGCGGAAATTTCAAGTCCGCTGTAGTCTCTCCATTTATCGGGATAACCAACCTTTACACCCATTTTGTCGAGTTTGGCAACGGCTTCCTGTTTAGTCTGTGGACCCATCCAGGTCAGGTTTTCGATTCTTAATTTGAGGGATTTTTTAAGATTCGCTACGAGGTCGGTCATTTTTTGTTTCGCTTCCGGCGGGAAATATTTCTGCACATAAAGCTGACCTATTGCCTCTCCCAGTGAAGAGCTGGTTGCATCAAGCACTGTTTTCCAGCGAGGTTCCTGTTTCTGTTGCCCTGATAATGTTTTGTAATAAAAGTCGAAATTCTGGTCAACAAAATCTTTACTCAGATATGCTGCAGATGTATTTATCAATTCCCAGCGGAGATAAGTTTTCCAATCTTCTGTCTTAACACTCTTAAGCATGCTGTTAAGTTCCTTAATAAATACAGGCTGGTTAATATTAATTTCTGATATCCCGGGGATACCGAGTATGGTTAAATATGATTTCCAGTCAATTTCCGGGGCAAGTTTTTTCAGTCCTGCCATATCGACTTTATTATAAAGTTTCTGTGGATCCTGATTTTCAGTATGCGTATTGGATGCTTTTGCAAGCTGTGTCTCGATCTTCATTACGGTTTCAGCATTCTTTGCTGAAGTTTCAGGACTCTCTTTCAGAAGCTGGAACATTTTACCAACATGGACCAGATAAGCAGCCCTGATCTTCTTCGTAGGCTCATCATTATTAAAATAGTAATCCCTGTCGGGGAGCCCAATGCCTGCCTGCCATGTATTGGCAATCATGCTTGTGCTGTTTTTAAGATCCTGGCTTGCGAATAACACAAAGAAGGGAGTAAGTCCGTCTTTCTGTAGTTCTGCTGCGACTTTAAGAAGATCATCTTTAGTTTTTATGGATTCAATTTTGTCGAAGAATGGCTTAATCACTGAAGCACCCTGTTTCTCGATGGAAACAGTATCCATTCCGGATTTATAGAATGTTCCGATTTTATCAGTTATGCTTCCCGGCTGGACATCTTTGGCATCTGCAGCTGTTTCAATAATGCTGCTTATATCATGACGGTTCTTTTCAAAAAGCTCCTCGAAAGATGAAAACGAATTCTTATCTGCAGGGATCGGATTGTTCTTCAGCCATGTCCCGTTAACATATCTGAAGAAGTCGTCACCAGGTTTTACAGATTTATCCATGTTCCGGACATCGAAAGCAGGATAGTGTTGATCTGTACTTTCAGTTTTCTTATTGTTTCCGGTACATCCAGCCAGAATAGCTGTTATTATCATTCCAACCATAACCTTTTTCATATTCTTTCTATTGATTGATAACATATGTTTAATTGAACATCAAAAGTACAATTTTGTTTCAGACCATTCAAACATTTAGTATAAAAGGATTTATGATGTGATTATCTTCAATTAATTATTAGTCTGCCTATCTGGAAAACAGCAAAGGAGAAGATCCATGCCAGGAAAAACGAATAGAAAATTACAAATAATGACATTAGATTGCTTTTGGTTGTTTTCTTAATTGAAGAAACAGTCGCAACACAAGGGGTATAAAGGGAAACAAAAACAATAAATGACAATGCCAGCAACGGAGAAAATACGTTATGCTCAATTTTGTTTTTGTCAATATATTTCTGGTTTTGCAGGGTTTTAATAAAGCTACCTTTATCAAAGTCGGAATGAGGTTTGGCCTGATATAATTCACTCAGTGTACCAACTATTGTTTCCTTTGCCGCTATACCGGTCAGCAAACTGGTACTCATTTTCCAGTCAAATCCCAGGGGTCTGAAAACCGGTTCAATTGATTTTCCTATTATTGAAATATAAGAATGCTCAAGGTCATTCGTCTTGTCCTGCCGGGGATAGTAGCTTAAAAACCATATTATAATAGAAGAAACAAGTACTGCTCCTGAGATTTTTTTCAGAAAGAGAGTGGTGTTAAACCACATTGTTCTCATCATTCTCCGGAAAGAGGGAAGCCTGTAATCGGTAAGCTGAATTTCATGAATGTCGTGAGTTTTTCTGAAAATATACTTTTTCATAAAAAGAGCAGTGATAAGAGCGATAATCACCGAGAATGCATAAACACCAAACAAAACCATTCCCGGTCTCTTCGGGAAAAAAGCTGCAATAAATAAAACGTAAACGGTAAACCTTGAGCTGCAAGGGATCAATGGATTGATGAGGATTGTGATCAGCCTGGTATTCCTGTTTTTGATCTTATCTGCAATCATGATTGCCGGAACATTGCATCCAAATCCCATAAAAAGCGAAACAAATGACCTGCCGTTCAAACCGAAAGGATTCATGATCCTGTCCATGATATAAACGACGCGCATCATATAATTTGTCTCTTCAATAAGGGAAAGAAGGGTGAAAAGGATGATAATATTTGGCAGAAATACTATTACTCCGCCAACCCCTTTAAGTATTCCTTCAATTAGAAAACTTTTGACAACACCATCAGCCAGGTTGTTGTTAACTAGCTTTTCAATGAGGCGGATCAGGGCTTCGATCCACTGCATCGGATAATGTCCAAGACCAAAAGTAGCCTGAAAGATGCCCCAGATTATGAACAGAAAGATTATGATTCCGAAACGCTTTCTCAGCAATATCGAATCGAGTGTATCAGTGATCTTTTTTGTCATTCCAGTTTAATAATCCAGAAGTCTGCAAATTTATTAAAAGTATATGAGGGGATATAACCTAACAAAAAAACCGGCATTTTGTTTTGTTGAGATACATTTACCCCGATGAATAAGATTTGCCGGAAACGATGATAGTATTATTTTCCTCGCCCCGAATTTATAAGAATATGTCCCTGTCCCGGGCTGCCGGTATCCGGAATTATTCCATTTACGTTAACCTCAAAAGGGCTTTTTCTATCACTGGTGTAAAATTCAATTTTTGCATAACCTGTTGAGTCTGTCTTTACTGAAGGCTCCCAATGCAAAGTTGTTCTTCCATCATAAACATGCCTGTCTTGCGGTGGACTGTCATACTTTAGCGAATAAAACTGTCTTGGAGCATCCAGCCCTTCCAGAATTAATGTTTTAATTCCCTGAGGATCGCCTCGGAACCCTTTCTCATATGTCTCGATTACAACAAGCGACTGCTGGATTTCCATAGCCAGATCCTTATTTGCATAATGGTACGATATCTCCCCCGGTTCCAGAACCATTAATTTTTTTATCTGATTCACAGTAATATCTGAGACGTAACTCAGTTTTGCTAAAAATTCCTCCCTGCTTTTAGCCATCCCATCGAACCAGACATTATTGTTTATTACATAGATAGGGAAATAATGGTCTGGCCCCATTACGCTGATGGAAGGAAGTAATGCGACTTTCATCCCGGTGCGGGGGATAATTCTTACTCTGGCTTCAAATTCACGTACCAGCAGATCTGTAAGTGATTCATATTTGTTTCCGGTTGGGTCTAAAGAATCAAGATCTGCGATCTTTATTGCCTCTTTCTCATAATTTTCATACCAGTTGGGAGCTCTTGCTGACACAACAACTTCAGGAAGGTTTTTAGTCATATAACCATATGCCGGATCCTTCGTTAATGTCGTTTTTATTGATGCCTGTACCTGTCTGATACTCTCAATTTCAGGCAACGCAATGTTCAGGTCAGTCGATAAGACTATTGGGAATTTAGGTTGTTCGAGGGTCTCATCAAGAAAGATTTCACCGTTGAATTTTCTTCTTACAGTTGTTTTTGCCTGAAGCATTGCCTGCGGCCGGCCGTAAACCAGCGGGATCTGCAAACTGAATTTTCCAAGGCTGTCCGGATTGACGTTTGTAATAATAGTTTTTCCTGCCGGGCATAAAAAGGTCAGGGTGATGTTGTGGTAATTAAATTTTTGGGCACGCCTTTTACTTCCGTTCAGTAATAAATTTCCAGAAAGATTGATGCTTGTTTCAGGTAAATATTTCTGATCTGTCTGATCTGGCTTAGCAGCCGGAAAACTCCTGTACCCATGAGTAAGCAGCAACAGGTCCAATGATTCAGGATCATTGCAATTTCCATTTTCAAAATAATATCCGGCCTCCTCAATTTTTCCTTTCAATTCTGATTCCAGCAATTTGTAAGCGCTTATGTCATTTACAGTTATATTGTTTTCAGTGAATTCTTTATCAACAACCGCAAGTGATAAATCTGTACTGACAGGTGTCCCGTCAGTTTTCCTGGTAAGGATCTGCAATGAAACTTTAGAGCGTGTTCCGTAATATGAGGAATCAGTCTTTATTTCAATGGCGAAACGATCATCTTTATCAATATAAACAAGCCGTTCGCACTGAGGTTTGAATTCAGAAGAAAGAAGAGTAAGCCGGCAGATCCCATCAGGCAGGTAAATCAAAGGAACCCTGAACCCACAGGAGTCATTTGCCAGTTTTACCCTTGCAGAAAACAATATTTTCCCGTTTGTACTTCCTGTTATATATTTAGTTGTATTAATCTCTGTTTGACTGCATTTGATTGAAAGTAAAGGATCATCAAGCGGGGGAGAAGGTTTGATTGTCATTACGCATCCATTGTCTGTAGCCCCGGGAAGCGGGATATAGTAATTCCGGTTATTGTAAAGCAGATGTGCAAAATACTGTTTGTCTGGCTGGGGTTTTAGAAAAAAAGACCCCATTCCCTTATGAACGCTTTCAAAATCACAGATAACATTACCTTCTTTTGACTCAATTACTCCTTTAGCTTCCCTGCTCAGTCCGTCAGGTCCGATTGCTTTAAATGCAAGCCTGCTATTCACTCCGTTTATAAATGAGCCTCCTTCAGGAAAGAACTGAATATCTATTCCATCCCTGAGAGGGATTTCAAATCGCTTTTTATACGCTACCCTTGCATCATTTACAGAAACCTCGAAAAAAGCCGTGGCCTGGTTTTTTTCAATCCCGGAAAGATCTTTTTTTATTATTTGTTCAATTGTATTTGTTGCCACTATCTGACCAGAGTCGATAACAATATCCCCGACTTTCAGATTATAGCTGATTCGGTGTTTATATGTGCTTTTCAGATTTCCATCCGGGTCGATTTCCAGGAACCTGATATTCAGTTTTAATGAGTCACGTCCTGATATCCTTGAAATAGCCGGCCGGCATTCGATCTGAAAATTCCGGGTGGCAGATCTTATTAATATGTTCTGTGAAAATGGATCTCCCGTGTTCAGGTTTTTCATCCATTGTGTATAGGCTCTGATAATATAAGTGCCGGGAGATAGTGTTGTGTCAACGGTAAAATCACCTTCTGAAAGTCCTTCATGTATAAGAAGTTTTTTAGACAGCCTGCATTTGCCTTTGCTATCCAGCAGGTCGACATAAAGTACTTTGCTTACTGTATCCGGGATCTGTTCATATCCATACCATGAATATCCCCTGAACCAGATTGTATCCCCCTGTAAGAAACCTGTTCTGTCAAGATGAAGATAGATTTTCTCAGAGGGCAGGGATTGGTTCATTTTGACAAAATCAATCAGGGAACTTAAGGAATTATTGTTATTTGTCTCTCCTTGTGTCAGAAAGGAGTCACTCCTGGATAAGGGAATGCTTGCAGGTTTGGTTTGCACAGTAGTTTCCTGGGCTAAAACACACTGCGTGACAGCAAAAAGGGATGAAAATATTACCAGAAGTATTTTATGCATCTTTGTTTGTGCGGATACCAAATATACTAATATTGGACTTTTATTTTAAGCGATTAAGTCAATAAAAGAGAAGTTATCCCGCAGATCTCGCAGATATTCGCAGAATCATCGGGAACAGTCGTCAGGATTAATTGTGATTTACATTGAAATTGATGATATTTAAAACTCGAATACCGTCACTTTCAGGTTTTGTATATTGAGAAATTTAATCCGGGGAACAATGAAATATTCAAATCCATTCCATTATCTGATTAACAGCAACATACTATTAACTTTTTCCTTCCTGTTAACTTCAATCACCTGTATCGGACAGGATGTAGATCTTAACCAGGCAATAGCAAAATACCGTAAAGGGGAGCTGATAGTACAGGCTAAACCGGGGTCTACAGTGACTGTTGAACAGAAACGCCATGAATTCTGGTTTGGGTGTTCAGTTCCAAACAGCCTGGCAGGAGGAATGTCTCCGGAGAATCTTAAAAAATTCAAAGAAAAATTTCTGGAAAATTTCAATGCAGCCGTGCCTGAAAATGCATTGAAGTGGATAAGCATGGAACCACAAAAGGGCAAGGTAAATTACGCTGTTGTGGATTCGATCTTAACCTGGGCAGAAAAAAACAATCTACCTGTCAGGGGGCATAACATTTTCTGGGGCCATAAGAAATATATCCAGCCCTGGCAAATGGAAATGAATGATGCAGATTTAAAACAGGCGCTTCAACAGAGGGCTGAGTCAATAGCCAAACGTTACAAGGGAAGGTTTGTGGAATATGACCTTAATAACGAGATACTTGACGAGAATTATTATGAAACAAGGCTTGGTCCCGATATAACAAAACTCATGGCGCAATGGGTGCTTAATGCAGACCCTGCTGCAAAAATATACCTGAATGAGCATGATATGCTGATCCCGGAATATCCGGCTGGTAACAGACTTGCAACCATGATGGCACTCGTCAGGAGTTGCCTGAAGCAGGGAATCCCGCTTGCCGGAATTGGTATACAGGGACACAGCCACACTACCACATTTGACCGTCAGGCCCTTAAGAGAGGACTGGATTCTGTTGCAAAATTTAATTTGCCTATCCGCATTACCGAATTCAACATGCCTGGCAGAGGTTATCCTATCAATGAGAAGCGGGATCCGCTTCCGGCTTCAGAGGATGGCTCGAGAGCTAAAGAGATGGTTGATTTTATGAAAATATGCTTTGCCCACCCTGCTGTTGAGAGTATTCTTTTTTGGGGATTCTGGGAAGGGGCTAACTGGATACCTGCATCATCTTTGTACAGACGCGACTGGTCTCCCACTCCTGCGGCAGATGCTTATAGGAACCTTGTCTTCAATGAGTGGTGGACAAAAGTATCAGGGAAAATAGGGGATAAGGGTACATTTTCCACACCTGCTTTTTATGGAAAATACCTTGTTACAGTTGACGGTATTTCAAAAGAGGTTGATTTGCTCAAAAAGCAGGGAAAAGCAGTTGTAGATTTCAGGAAGTAACAGGTTTTCAATACTCAGAAAAGAAACATCCTGCCACAGTGGGTCCTCTTTAATATTGCATCAGTTCGCAATCAAATATGTTACTACTTCTGCCTGGTGATCCTGACAGCCATATATGGTTTACCAGGTAATTCAATCAAACTTCGTCCCGAAAATTTCTTTTGTACCTGAGAAATAGTCATATTCCAGGTGTCAATCAATTCCACATTAAAAGATGCATTTCTCGGAAGTTCAATTATTATACTCCTTGGTTGTGCATCATTTAAATAACCCAGGTAATATTCATTCGGGATACCAATTGCGGAGAAAGGCATCCAGGTAAATAAAGGGATTGATTTCAAGTGAAGTGGTGCTGCTTCGATGATCTTCCGGAGGAATTTTATCCTTTCAGGACTTTCACCTCGGAGTACTCCGCCTTTTGACCACCAAAGTATATCAGATGATTCTTCCGGTAGTTTAACCGGATTCTCTGTGATATATGTTTCTCCGTGTCCGACATATCCGCCATTAGTGACCCCTCTCCAGAATTTATCAGTTAATGCCTGTGCAGTTAAATTACCCCATGACCAGGGTATATTTCCCTCATACCGGCATTCATCAAACACAACCGGCTTTTTATATTTTCTCATGTATTCTTTTGCCCTGTAGGTGTCTTCGCTCTGAATACTTGCATGAGTTATATAGGGGTTTGTGT
>JAHEYW010000066.1 GCA_023251395.1 Bacteroidales bacterium | reverse complement strand
GATTGGGTTGTATCGAGATTGAATTTTGCAAGTCTCAAAGCAGAGCAGACAGGCATAATAGCCGCAGCAAAAATAAATATATAACCTGTTGATTCAGTGAGTGAGAATGAATAAGGACTGGTTGAAGGTGCTGCTGAAGTAAGCAGTTTGAAGACAATCAGACCAGGGGCTACACCAAAACTTACAAGATCGGCAAGACTGTCTAGCTCCCTGCCAAGTTCTGAATAGGCTTTCAAAGCCCTTGCAGCGAAACCGTCCAGAAAATCAAAGATCATTGAGGCAAGGATACACCATGACGCTGTCATAATGTTGCCGTTAAGAATGAAGATGATGGCTAAAAAGCCTGATGTCAGATTCAGAGATGTAAAAGTGTTAGGTATGTGTTTCATCAGGAAAATTGCTCATTGTAAGTGATCAAAATTAAGATAAATTTCAATTATGGTATCAACTCCGAGAAAATGATTTTGTCCAAAAGATGAGCCAGAGGAAATAACTAAAATTTTAATAATTTTACTGCGGTTCAATTATCCGTGATGGAAGATTTTATGAATATTAAGATAGCTGTCGACTTTGATGGTACAATAGTCGAACATGAATATCCGAAAATCGGAAAAGAGAAACTCTTTGCATTCAGGACCCTCAGGGAACTGGAAAAGAGAGGAGCCCACCTGATTCTATGGACATTCAGGGCAGGAAAGGAACTGGACGAAGCAGTTGAATATTGCAGGATGAATGGTATTGAATTCTATGCTGTGAATAAAAATTATCCGGAAGAGGTTGTAGATGAAAACGTAAGCCGGAAAATTGATGCGGATATTTATATCGATGATAAGAATCTTGGTGGTTTTCAGGGCTGGAGTGAAGTATGGCAGATACTTAGCCCATACGAACTTCAGGAAAAAATGGCTGAGAAAAGGATGTCCGGAACCTGGAGAAGTGTGATACGGAGGTTGTTTGTTAAAAAACAGAATAATAATGAATAAAAAAAAATCAGGATATCTGATCATTCTGACATTGGTGATGGTTATCGGACTTGTAATTTCCTGCTCAGGCAGACCCGGGAAACCCGTAGTTGCTATTCCAGTTTCAGAAAGTACTGTTTCAGACGAGCCATTTATCAAGCTTATTAGAATGGTGGCTCCTGATGAAGATCAGGGATGTAAGCTTAACAATCCACTGAGAATATCACTTGAAGCAGAGAAAAATTCAATTCCCGATTCGGTGAGAATATGGTTTGATGGGCAGCTTATAATTACATTAAAATCAGCCCCGTTTGATTATGTAATTTCTTCTTCAGGAATGACCAGAACAGGCAGAAAATCAATTAAGGCAACTGCATACAGGTCAAAGAGTAAACCACAGACAATTACCCGTTTTGTTGTTGTCTATTCTGATACCAAACCTAAATTGAACGGATTTAAGGTTCTTCATTCATATCCGCATGATATTGGCGCATTCACCCAGGGCTTGATATATGCCGACAATATATTTTATGAAGGTACCGGTCAGCCAGGGCAAAGCAACCTGAGAAAGGTGGAACCGGCATCAGGTAAAGTTCTTTTTCAGGTTAATCTTGAATCTCCCTTATTTGGTGAAGGGATTGCAATCGTCGGTGAAAAGATATTCCAGCTTACCTGGCAAAACAAGATAGGTTTTGTGTATGACAGGTCATCATTTAAGCAGATTGGTAAGATCTATTATCAGACAGAAGGATGGGGGTTGACAACGTCCGGAAATACACTGGTGATGAGTGATGGCACCAATATCATTTATTTCAGGGACCCTGAACAGTTTAGCATATTATCTCAGATAGAGGTTTATGATGATGAAAAAAAGGTGGAAAAGCTGAATGAGCTTGAATATATTAATGGTGAGATATGGGCAAATATATGGGAAACAAACCTTATTGCACGAATAGATCCGGGCAGTGGGAAAGTAATAGCCTATATAGACCTGAAGGGGATTATTTCTGATTCAGAGACAGACCTAAATGTCAATTTTCTAAACGGGATCGCGTACGATCAGGCAACAAAAAGGATTTTTGTTACAGGAAAGAACTGGCCAAAGCTTTATGAGATAACCCTTACGGAATAAGTTTTGTTCCGTAGACAATATTTATCGCAGAAGGTATAATACTGAATTCAGCCGGTGTATGTCCAAGTGATTCTCCGTCGGCTTCAACATATAGAACTGAACCAGAGGTAACTCTTATATTCCTGCATTTATAACCATTCACCTTAGAGTGTTCGAGGATCTTTCCGTTATAGAGTATTTTCAGATTTCTTATTATCTCGAGCTTACCCATACCATTAATTACGGTAACATCCAGGATTCCGTCAAGAGGGGAAGCCAGGGGAGTTTGTCTCATTCCACCACCGCAATATCTGCCATTACCTACATTCAGTGAGAAAATTTTTGCAGTTGAAGATTTGCCATCAACAATTATCTCAGCATCAGTGTTTTTATATGAAAGGAGGCTCATCAGCAGATTATAGAAGTATATTGTATTCCCACTTTTGCCTCTATCCTTCTGATAGTTTGTCCTTTTCACCACGACTGCCTCAAATCCCAGACCTGCGATGTTAATGAAATGCCTTTCCTGTTTTTCTTTTCCGTTGAAATAGGTCACCAGCCCGATATCGTGGGGAGTTGTCATTCCATCCTTTATGATCCTGGAGGCACCTTCATAATTAAGAGGTATTCCAAACATTCTGCCCCAGTCATTTCCGGTGCCAACTGGAATGAGACCCAGGGTCAATTCATTTGTACTGCAGACTTTCTGTTCAAAAGCTCCGTTGACTATTTCATTCAGGGTTCCGTCTCCTCCGATACATATAAATTTTCTGAATCCGTCATTAATTGCCTCTTTTGCAAGAATTGTAGCGTGACCTTTTGAATGAGTGAAACTTTCAGTGAAATTCAGATCAAGATTCCTGAGATCAGTGCTGATCCTGGTCCAGTCTTTCTTTCCTTTTCCATTGCCGGCATTTGGATTAACGATTGCAAACCACTGATTTCCGGAAAGATCTGTTTTCATTTTATTTGATTAAGGTTTAAACAAAGATGGAGATTTATTGCAGAATTCTGAAAAAAGCAGATAAATAACATAAATTAGCTGTTAATAACATGTTGAAAACCCCAAAAAAAATGTTTACAATTACACTTCTTATTGCCGGATGTAAAGGCTCATAAGTAGTAAATTTGAAACTCAAAAATAACAAAGGAAAAACTAATAATAGATGGGAAGGATCATAGCAATAGCAAATCAGAAAGGTGGGGTTGGAAAAACAACGACAGCTATTAATCTTGCAGCCAGTCTGGCTGCTCTTGAAAAGAAAGTACTGATTGTGGATGCAGACCCGCAGGCAAATTCGACATCAGGAATTGGTATTGATACACGGCAGATATCATGCACTCTTTATGACTGCCTTATTGATGGAAAAGAGCCACAGGAAGCAATTCTGAAAAGTAATGTTGAAAACCTGATGGTTATGCCATCGAATATCGATCTGGTTGGTGCTGAAATCGAAATGCTGGAAATGCTGGAAAGAGAGAAAGTATTGAAGAAAGTGCTTAATAAGATAGCAATTGATTATGATTATGTACTTATCGATTGCTCACCATCACTTGGGCTGTTGACTGTAAATGCTCTTACAGCCTCAAATTCAGTTATCATACCTGTTCAGTGCGAATACTTTGCGCTGGAAGGTTTGGGTAAGCTTTTAAATACAATTAAAATAATCCAAGGTAACCTGAACCAGGAGCTTGAAATTGAAGGTTTTCTTCTCACAATGTATGATTCACGGTTAAGACTGTCAAATCAGGTTGCTGACGAGGTGAATAAGCATTTCCAGCAGATGGTATTTAAAACAATTATTCAAAGAAATGTCAAGTTGTCAGAGGCTCCGAGTTTTGGTCAGCCTGCAATTCTTTATGATGCAGAATCAAGAGGCACAGTGAATTACCTCAATCTTGCAAAAGAATTGATTGAAAAGAATGAAGTGGTAAGCAGTCAGGTATAATCTTAAATAGTAATGTAAGGTGGATATGACGAAGAAAAATGCTCTTGGAAGAGGATTGGGTGCACTTATTGACGGAGTGGAAAAAGAGGTACTGGAGAAGAAAGTTGAGGCTAACATGCAGATTTCAGTTGACTCAATTGAAGGAAACCCATTTCAGCCAAGAACCCGTTTTGATGCACAGGCCCTTGAGGAACTGGCATCTTCTATCAGGCAGCTTGGAATTGTTCAGCCACTTACTGTCAGGGAGATTGGCAGTAACAGGTATCAGCTTATTGCAGGAGAAAGGCGGTTAAGAGCTGCAAAACTCGCCGGATTAACACATGTTCCGGCTTTCATCAGAACAGCCGACGACCAGGCAATGCTTGAACTTGCACTTGTTGAGAATATTCAGCGTGAAGACCTCGATGCTATTGATGTTGCAATTAGCTACCAGAGACTTATTGAAGAGTGCAGACTCACCCAGGAGCAGCTAAGTGACAGGGTCGGTAAACAGCGGCCAACTGTTGCTAACTACCTCCGGTTGTTAAAGCTACCACCTGAGATCCAACTAGGTATCAAGAATAAACAACTGAGTATGGGCCATGCCCGTACCCTCATTAATATTGATGATCAGAAAAAACAGATCAAGGTCTATTACAAGATAATCGATGATGACCTCTCTGTCAGGAGTGCGGAGGACCTTGTAAGATCCCTTCAGACAGAAACGATAAAAGATCATTCAAAAACAGAGAAAAAGAAGAAACTTAATGATGAATTCATTCAGCTTTCAAACCACCTTGAAAAAATATTCTCTTCTAAAGTAAATTTCAGAATTAACGAAAAAGGAATTGGAAAGATTGTTATTCAATTCGAAAGTCCCGAGGAAATGGAACGCATACTGGGGATATTTGATAAATTGAACACCTAAAATATTATCTTTGTTCCGCCGTTTAACAGTAACCGGCAGTAAATGCGGTTTCAACTGATTTTGAAAGAAGGGAAGTACATAATGTTTTTTCTGCTGTTTCTTTTGGCGCTTTCTCAACAGGAGATGATAGCCCAGGATACATTAGTAGCTCCTGTTAAATCAAAAAAGGTTTTAAAATTGTCTTCAATGAAAGCCACGATGATGGCTGCTGCACTTCCAGGTAGCGGACAGATATATAACAGGAAATACTGGAAAATCCCGGTTGTTTATGCGGGATTCGGTGGTATTGGCTATTTTGTGGTAAACAATTCAAATATGTATTCGAGATATACAAAAGCTTATCAGGATTTTACAGATAAAATACCTTCAACTGACAGTTATATTAATCTAATCAGGGGAATAAGCCCTGAAAGATATGATCCTGTGCTTTATCCTCAATCTGCTAACGCATCAGATTATACTGCAGTCAAGAATGGATTGATAAGACAAATAGACTACTTCAGGAAATACCGGGATCTTTCTTATCTTGGTATTGTAGCCTGGTATATTATTTCAATACTTGATGCAAATGTGGATGCCAGCCTGTCGGATTATGATATCGGAGAAAATATAAATGTTGCAGTTGCCCCGGTTCAGGTTCCGGGCTATTACTTTGCAACTACGGGAGTGAATGTGAGTTTGAGGATAAATTTCTAAAAATATCAGGGATGGCCAGATTAATAATATCATTTTTCGTTTTTATAATCACCGGCCTGTCACTTAATGCAATGGCAACAAGTGACACAATAATCATCAGGACAAGTGATGATATTGAAAGGATTTCTCGTGATCTTGACAGCCTTGCAAATTCGTGGTATGTCAAAATGGCTCTCAGGGTTAAACCTGAAGAAAATTATAATGATACTGTAATTGCCGAATTTCCAGATTCGGTCTATAAAGACAGACTTAACCGGATACATTCCATTGTAAGTCTGCCATATAATAATATTATCAGAAGCCATATTCTTGTTTATACAAAAACAAAGCTGGATGATTTTCAGGCAATTCTTGGTTTGATGAATTACTATTTCCCGATGATAGAGGATATATTTGATTCTTACGGGCTCCCGACTGAACTTAAATATATGGCAGTGATTGAATCGGCACTCAATCCAAATGCGGTCTCACGGGCTGGTGCTACAGGAATGTGGCAGTTCATTTACAGCACAGGAAGGATTTATGGACTGACAATAAACTCAATAATTGATGAAAGGAGAGACCCTGTAAAGGCAACCCATGCTGCTGCAAGGTACCTGAAGGATATGTATTCAATTTATGGTGATTGGGCACTCGTAATAGCTGCTTATAACTGTGGTCCGGGCGCTGTTGATAAAGCAATAAGAAGATCGGGTAATAAAAAAGATTACTGGGAGATATATTACAGGCTTCCAAGAGAAACGAGAGGCTATATACCACAATATGTTGCAGCAACTTATGCAATTAATTATTACAAGGACCATCATATTAATCCTCTCAGTATTAATATGCCATTGGCTACAGATACAATTACATTGAACAGGGATATTAACCTCACTCAAATATCTGAAGTGATGAACATTCCTTTTGATGTACTGCATACCCTGAATCCTATGTATAAAACCGGATTTATACCAGGTAGTACGAAACCAATGCCACTTCGTCTTCCATTAAATTTTCTCAGCAATTTCATTGATCTGACAGATTCGATAACAAGATATAAATCAGATGTTTATCTAAAAAAGACAAGCCTTACTGTTAATCCCACAAGATCGACCAATATGCCTGGTGATATAAAAGGGAAAAGCAGACTGTCCTATACGGTTAAGGATGGTGATAACCTGGGCTTTATTGCCGACTGGTACGGAGTAAGATTATCCGACCTGAGATACTGGAATGATATTTACAGCAATACAATCCGAGTAGGTCAGAAACTATCCATTTTTGTTGACCCTTCGAAAGTTGAATCACTGGCGAAGATCAATTCATTGACTCTCGAGGAGAAACAGAAATTATCAGGTAATATTTCTACAACAACCATTATACAAACACAAGCTGATTCAAATTCAGAGACAGGATCTGAATATGTCTATTATACGGTACAGGACGGTGATACAATATGGGATATTGTGAAGAAGTTTGATAAAGTCACCACTACAGAAGTACTTTCTTTAAATGGTATATCAGATCCGGGAAGAATACAGGTGGGGCAGAAGCTTAAGATAAAGAAGAAGAGCTGATCCTTTTAGCCTTATATGCGCCCTTTCAGGACATTTTTACTTTTACTGATCTTTCTTACCTGTTTTACAGGCCTTTACTATATAGTACCCGGATATATCAGGCTTCCTGCTATTAATAATTTTATTCCGGCTGATATAACTGAATTCCTGTCAGACAGGAAAGTCTCTCATAATCACGATACTGCAGGTGTTACTAAGCCAATTACGATTCATCCTGATACGTCACAGATCAGGTCTGCAGATACCACCAGACTCAACCCCGAAATTTCAACTCCTGACCCTCTTTCAAACGTAATAGATTCTCTCAAAGAATCAAAAGGGCAGGTCCGTATTATGTATTACGGTGATTCTCAGATAGAAGGCGATCGGATCACGTCTTATCTCAGGCAAACACTCAGACAGAAATCGGGCGGATCCGGCCCAGGTCTTTTTCAGCCGGTAATGCCAGTAATGTACACAAGATCAATTAATATCCGATCCTCCGGGAACTGGATCAGGTATAATTATCTGTCATTTAAAAATAATGAAATATCAACCAGGGACTTTGGTCCGTTCATGACCATTTGCAGGTATTTGCCACCCAACTTCAGATCGGAAGAAACAATTAAAGCGACAGTCAGAATAACTCCTTCAGTCTTTGCAGACAGTCTGGTCTCCAATTTTGAAAAATTAAGGATCATCTATAAGAACGAAATGGAGGTTGTCTCCCTGAAGGTAAGTGATGCCGATAAGGTAATAATAAGTGACAGCCTGAAGCCTGGTGGTGAAATTGAAGAACTGGTTGTCGGTATTAGCGGATCGAAAGATATAAGGATTGAATTCGACGGGAAGGTTAGCCCCGATATCTATTGCATGAGTATCGAAAGCAGCCGGGGTGTTGTGGTAGATAATATACCTCAGAGGGGAAGTGCAGGTATGGAATTCACCATGGTAGGGAAAGAGAACCTGAAGAATATCTACAATAAACTAAAACCAGATTTGTTCATTCTTAATTATGGACTGAATGTTGTACATAATGTAAGAGATGAATATTCTTATTATGAAAACGGACTTCTGAGGCAAATTCATCTGCTAAAAGATATTTATCCGGAGGCAGGTATACTGGTAGTGAGTCTGACCGATATGGCTTACCGTGAAGGAGACAGTATCAGATCCTTTAAGAATATACCCAAAATCAGGGATGCTCAGAAAGAGGCGGCAAGCAAAGCAGGTGTGGCATTCTGGGATGCCTATCAGGCAATGGGGTGTGAGAATTCAGCAGTCAGATGGGGAGAGATGAAAACCCCTCTGATGCAAAAAGATTATGTTCATTTTACATTTCAGGGAGCTGATACTCTTTCTAAACTCCTTTGCAGCGCAGTTTTTTTTAATAAAACTTCCGATACTATCAGGAAGATTCAGATTACTACTGATTCAGCTACTGCAGTTCCAGCTGCAGTAAAAACAATCGAGACAGCAGTACCTCCAAAGGAAACGATATTTAAAATAATTGCGAAAGAGATATTCTGTTATGATCCGGCCAATCCCTTCATCTTTACAACTGAATCATTCTGGATATTTTTCCTGCTTGTTCTGGCCGGATACAGCATCGTATACCGGAAACTCACTCTGAGGAATGTTTATCTGTTCCTGATAAGTCTTTTCTTTTATTACAAAACGGGAGGTCTCTTTCTGTTCCTTCTGATTTTTATCACAGTTGTTGATTTTACATGTGGAATTCTTATTCATAAAGCAGAGCGGCGCTGGCTAAGGAAATTTGTACTTTTTTTAAGTCTTGTTTCCAATCTAGGGTTATTGTCGTACTTCAAGTATTCATCATTCTTTATTGAGACAATTAACAATTTTTTCGGAACTGATTTCAGAATATATGATGTGCTTTCATCTCTGTCCAATTCTTTTCTGGGAACCTCTTTTGATATTAGTTATATCATCCTGCCTGTTGGAATTTCATTTTTTACTTTTCAGTCACTTAGTTATACGATAGATGTTTACAGAAGGAAAATGGATCCTGTCAGGAATATCATTGATTTTGGATTCTATGTCTCTTTCTTTCCCCACCTTGTTGCAGGTCCGATAGTAAGGGCTTCTGTTTTCATCCCGCAGATCTATCAGGACTATCATCTGACCAAGAATGAATTCAGCCATGCTTTATTTATGATCTCCAAGGGGCTGATCAAGAAGATTATTATCTCCAACTTTATTGCAATCAATTTTGTTGACAGGATTTTTGACGCGCCGGGTTTGTTCTCCGGATTTGAAAACCTGATGGCAATTTATGGATACGGACTTCAGATATATTGTGATTTCTCAGGGTATACAGATATTGCAATAGGGGTGGCCCTGTTGCTGGGATTCAGGTTACCAGTGAATTTTAACTCACCATATAAGGCCACCAGTATAACTGATTTCTGGAAACGATGGCATATCTCTCTCTCCCAATGGCTTAAAGACTATCTGTATATTTCTCTTGGAGGGAACAGAAAAGGAAAGATCCGTACATACATCAACCTGATGCTGACAATGGTCCTTGGCGGTCTATGGCATGGGGCCTCTCTCAGGTTCATTATCTGGGGGGCGTTGCATGGGATTGGACTTGTTATTCACAAAATCTGGAGTTCCATCTTTGGCAGAAAACTTAAATTAGGATGGCCCGGCAAAATTGTGGCGATTCTGCTGACTTTCAACTTTGTCAGCTTCTGCTGGATCTTTTTCAGGGCAGAGAGCATGAATAATATTCAGATCATGTTCAGGCAGATTGCATATAATTTTTACCCCGGGTCATTTGATACTATTTCACAGGCTTATGGAAATGTCTTTGTGCTGATATTTGTTGGATATCTGATCCATTTACTGCCTGAAAAAATAAAGGAAGCCTACAGGGGTGTGTTCATAAAGATCCCCGTTGTAGTTCAGTTCATTGTGGTGATGGCAATTGCGGTTATGCTTTACCAGATGAAATCAACAGAGATAATTCCGTTCATCTACTTCAGGTTCTGATCAATAGAAGCTGTTGAAAAATTAAAGGTACAAGCTTTCAGAATTGCTGTTCTTTGTGAAAGGAGCGATCGCCCTGTTGTAAATACCCTGAACATATGCAATGGCCATACCATAATTGGTAACAGGCACTCCTGCCCTGATTGCCGGATTAAGTCTGTTATGAAGCTGCTTCCTGGTGATCATGCATCCGCCACATTGAATTACAAGAGAATAGTCCGTCACGGGTCTTGGTAAAGAATCGAGTCCGGCAACTACATCATATTCAATATTTTTACCAGTAAAGCTGGTTATCCATCTTGGTATTTTTGTTCTACCTATGTCGTCACATGAAACATGATGTGTACACGATTCAAGCAGAAGGACCCTGTCTCCGTCTTTCAGTTCAGAGATTTTAGGAGTTCCTTTAAGATAATTGTCAAAATCGCCCTTGAACCTGGCAAGCATTATAGAGAAACTTGTAAGTGGAATTTCTGATGGAATTGATGCATCAGCTTTAACAAAGACCTGTGAATCTGTAATTGCAAGTGCTGGTTTTATGCTGGTTCTTTTAAGGAAAGCATCAACTTCCCTTTCCTTGAGAACGATTGCAACAGCGTCGTTATCAAGGATATCCCTGATGGCCTGAACCTGTGGAAGGATGAGCCTGCCTGCCGGAGCTTCGACATCGATAGGAGTAATAAGGATTACGATATCACCATACTTAATAATATCTCCGAGCAGGGAAGGATTCTTATAAGAATGTTCAGGAATACTGTTCCTGATAAGATCAATCAGTTTCTCATAGTTCCTTTTATCGAGTGTTGAAAACTCAAAAGGTTCGGTACCTGCAAGAACTCTGATCTTATTCTTGTATTCAGTTGTTAATTGTTCAAGATCAGACTTGTTATGAATAATAATAAACGGGATATCCTGGGATTTCAGCCTGTTTATAATACCCTCTTCAGGTTCGCCCCATTCATTCTGTGTTACCACCAGAAGCGCAAGATCAATTATCTCAAGAGTCCTTAAAGTCCTGTCGACCCTCTTGTCTCCCAGATCTCCTGAATCATCAATCCCTGCAGTATCGACCAGGATAACAGGTCCGAAACCAGTTATTTCAAAACTCTTTTTAACCGGATCGGTGGTTGTACCCGCATGATCAGAAACAATTGCTATATCCTGACCGGCAAGGGCATTAATAAGGCTGCTCTTTCCGTTATTCCGTCTTCCGTAGATACCGATGTGTGGTTTCTGATCTTTTCCTTTTGACATAATGCTGCAAAATTAGCATTTTTTTAAAGGAGATCTTCCAGTGAATATCCGGATTTAAGTAGATTTGATGGTTCCAGGATCTCTTTCAGTTTGTCTTCGCTCATCGTACCAAGCCTGGCATTTGCCTCGAACACATTCAATTTTTTTTCTTTCATCAGGTAGGCTATCTCTCCAGCCTTATTGTAGCCAAGGAACGGGATTAGAGATGTTGTGACTGAAGGACTTTTGATAAGGGCTTGATATCCTGCCAGATGGTTGATAGTGAGGCCTGTGAAAAGATTGTTCAGAATGGTCTGATTAGCAGAGATTAGAAGATTCAGGCTTTCGATCAGAGCTGCACCAATTACGGGTAAATATGCATTGAGTTCCAAACATCCCTGTGCACTCAGCGAACTGATAAGTTGATCATTGGCATAAATCTTATGTGCGGCTGAAATAACAAATTCAGGTATTACAGGATTTATTTTACCTGGCATGATGGAACTGCCAATTTGTTTAGCCGGAATTAGCAGATGTTTGTCCCCCATGATATCTGATGCCAGTAGTCTTATGTCTGAGGTCATTTTTTCGAGGTTAACTGCATGAGCCTTAAGCGTTGCATGAACTTCAACCCATCTGTCAAGGTTTGCAGTTGAATCTGCCAGGTTTTCACTGTGAGTAAGTTGTAAGCCGGTAAGTCTTCTTAGTTCCGGAACTACTTCCATTATAAAGAATTTCGGTATTGAAAGCCCTGTTCCAATTGCCCCACCTCCGAGGTTAACAACTTTGACCCGCTCTGAGCATTTTGATACTCTCCACCAGTCCCTCGATAATGCTTCACTATAAGTACCGAAAAGGAGTCCGAAGGTTGATGGCACAGCTTCCTGCATCTGAGTATATCCGGGTCTGAGCATATTTCGACCCTCTTTTTCATAATCTTCTATTTTCAGTCTGAGATTATTGATCTTCTCCTCGAGTGAAACCAGTAATCTCATTACGGCAACAGTCAGTGCAGTTGGGATAACATCATTTGTAGATTGAAAAATATTTGCATGCTCAATCGGATCAACAGTACCGTATTCACCATATTTTAGTCCGAGCTTATTAAGTGAAAGATTTGCAATTATCTCATTTATGTTCATATTGATACTCGTACCCGCACCACCCTGGACAGCCGGTATTATAAAATGCTCAAAATGCTTTCCCTCAGAGACTTCGGATGAAGAAAGGAGCAGAGCATCAACAATTTCTTTATCAATAGCCTTAAATGGTAATTTGTCCCCATATTTATTTATTGCGGCCCCGGAGAACTTTCTGTAGGTTCTGTAGCAGGCCATCTTAGTTGTTCCAACCGACTTGTACCACTCGACAGGGAAGGGAGTATAAAAAGGAAAGTTCCGGGATGCACGCAAAGCATGAATACCGTAAAGAGCATTTTCCGGGATCTGCACTTCTCCAAAAATATCTTTTTCTGTCCTGTACATTAGTCAAGTAATTATCTCTGTCGATTTTCTCAGTGTCCTTAACGGACAGGTTATAACAATAATATTATTATGACAGGGAAAGAAATGGAGGATTTAAAGAGACAACAGAACTATTCGGGTGTTCCTGATACGGGTCTTGCATATGATACCACATCATGACCAGTAATTTCATCTTTGCAAAGAATGATAAGTCTTTCAAGTACATTCCTGAACTCTCTTATGTTTCCTGTCCATTCGATCTTCTGAAGTTCTTTAATAGCATCAGCAGTTATCTTCTTTCTTGTCATTCCATATTCCCCGCATATCAGGGTGTTGAAATGATCTGCCAGCATGGGTATATCCTCACCGCGTTCGTTCAGGGAGGGGACATGAATAAGAATTACACTTAGTCTGTGATAAAGATCTTCCCTGAAGCTATTGTTTTCAATCTCTTTTTTAATATTCTTGTTTGTTGCGGTGACTATCCTCACATTTACGTGAATATCCTTATCTGAACCTACCCGGGTAATCTTGTTTTCCTGAAGAGCCCGGAGTACTTTAGCCTGGGCTGAAAGGCTCATATCACCTATTTCATCGAGGAATAATGTACCTCCGTTAGCCTGTTCAAATTTCCCTATTCTCTGCTTTATCGCTGATGTGAATGACCCCTTTTCATGCCCGAAGAGTTCGCTTTCGATCAGTTCGGAAGGAATGGCCGCGCAGTTTACCTCCACAAACGGACCTTTTGCACGGCTGCTTTTCTCATGGATCTGGTGGGCAACAAGCTCCTTCCCGGTGCCATTTGCACCGGTTATCAGCACTCTGGCTTCAGTGGGAGCAACTTTATCAATCATAGCCTTTACCTGCAAAATCGGCTCTGATTCCCCAACAATCTCATATAGCTTACTGACTTTTGTTCTCAGAACCTGGGTTTGTGAAACCAGCCTTGATTTATCTGTTGCATTCCGGATCGTTATAAGTAATCTGTTAAGATCAAGAGGCTTTTCAAGAAAATCATATGCACCTTTTTTGATTGCCTCAACGGCCGTGTCAATATTTCCATGGCCTGAAATCATAATCACCGGGATATCTGCTTCTTTTTCAATTATTTTGATAAGCACTTCAATCCCGTCTATTTTGGACATTTTGATATCACAAAGGACCACATCATA
>JAHEYW010000262.1 GCA_023251395.1 Bacteroidales bacterium | reverse complement strand
GAACTCTTTGATGAAGTGATTAATTCTAAAAAAGGTGCCATAATTGCAAGTTCTCATGTTGGAAATTTCGAGATCTCAGGTTACCTGCTTAAACAGAAAAAAAAGAGGATCAACGGAATAATTTATAGTCAGGAAAACCCTGTTATACAACAATACAGAAATAAAATACTGGAAGAGAACAATGTCGGTCAGATACCTGTTCTCCCTGATATGTCACATATTTTTATAATTAATAATGTATTGCAGAAAGGGCAGATAGTTACATTGCCCTGCGATAGAGTTTATACTGGAAATAAGACACAGCTTCTTGACTTTATGGGACATAAGGCTAACTTCCCGACTGGTGCATATCATCTGGCAGTCAAATTCAATGTCCCTGTTCTCACTCTTTTTGTAATGAAGTCATCATATAACAATTACCATATTTATCTTTGCAGGCTTGATAAATATAGTATTGAGAATGTTTCTGATACAGATAAAATAAGTATTATGGCAACGAACTTTGCAGCCGAACTGGAAAAGATACTTAGAATTTATCCGGATCAATGGTACAATTATTATCAATTCTGGAATTAATTTGAAAGAGAGCAAGAATATATTACTGATTTCTGCAAATTCCCATACAGATCCATATCCGGTCTATCCTTTGGGCATTTCTTACCTGGTTACTTACCTGAAGAAGTACCTGCCGGATAATAATTATAAACTTTTTGACTTCAACAGGGAATCCTTAACTGATCTTAGTGATAATCTCAGGAACGGAGATTTTGATGTAATTTGTATCTCACTCAGAAATGTTGATGATATTAATATTTATGAGAAAAACAGTTTCATTGCCTCGTACAGGAAGATAGTTGAAACTGTCAGAGCTGCTACCAACGCGATTGTAATTGTCGGAGGGCCGGGATTCTCTATTTTTCCGGAATTAATATTTGATACATTAAGTGCAGATTATGGCATTAAAGGTGAAGGTGAAGAATCATTACTGCAGCTTTTAGAAAGCATTGGAAACAAAACCGGGACAATGGAAATTGAAGGTCTGGTTTACAGGTCCGCAAACGGTGAGATCAAATTAAATGGTCGCAAAAATTATCTTAATTCGCTGGAACTATCATTTGACAAAGACCTTGTTGAGTATTACTGGAGTAAGAGCGGAATGTTGAATATTCAAACAAAAAGAGGGTGCCCATACAATTGCATTTACTGCAGTTATCCGGTAATTGAAGGAAGTAAGATTCGCACTCTTGATGCCGGGCTGATCGTTGAAACACTGAAAGATCTTTATTTTAACATGGGAATAACATACGTGTTTTTTACTGATTCTGTATTTAATATTTCCAGTGATTATAACATTGCCCTTGCAAACAAGATAATTGAAAGCGGTGTTAAAATCGAATGGGGAGCTTATTTCTCACCTCATAATATCGCTAAGGAAGAGCTCGTTTTGTACAAAAAAGCTGGCTTGACGCATATGGAATTCGGAACAGAATCCTTTTCCGATCAGCAACTAAAGAATTACAGAAAACATTTCAGATTCAAGGAGGTTCTTGAGATTTCTGAAATGGCTTCTGACCTGGGAATCTTTTTCGCACATTTTCTTATTTTAGGAGGATACGGTGAGACTGAAAGATCATTGGATGAGACTTTTGAAAATTCAAAAAAAATACCACGATCAGTCTTCTTTCCATACATAGGAATGAGGATATATCCTCATACCGAGCTTTACAGAATTGCCCTTGCTGAAGGAAGAATAAGCGGGATCAAAGATCTTCTTGAACCGGTATATTATGTGAGTAAGGATTTTAACCCTGATACACTGAAGGAAAGAGCGTTGGCTACAGGCAAGAAATGGATATTTCCGGATTATGATGATAATGGTCTGATGGATAAATTCCGTTCACGCAAAATTAGGGGACCACTTTGGGAGTATCTCAGGTTTTAAATTATCTGACAGAATGGATTTCAAGGATATAGACGTAAAAACACTGATTCCGCAGCAACCGCCTTTCGTAATGATCGACCGGATGGTGCACTTTGATAAGATTTTTACAAGAACCGAGTTATTGATCAGACCCGATAACCTGTTTGTACAAGAAGGCGCTCTGCTTGAAGCCGGACTTATCGAAAATATAGCTCAGACATGCGCAGCCCGACTGGGATATATCAATACAGCAATTCTGGGTGATTCTGTTCGTCTTGGATTTATTGGTGCTATGAAATCTCTGGTAATAAAAAAATTGCCAGAGGTTGGTTCACTTCTTGAAACCAGTATTGAGGTTGTCAATGAGGTCTTCAGTATAACACTTGTAAATGCATCGACAATTTGCAACGGTGAGGTTATTGTATCATGTGAAATGAAAATATCTGTCGTATAAAGAGATGGAAACAAAAGAGCTTGTAGCATTAAAGGAGATTATGCCAAGATTCGGGGAAGTCGACTCGATGGGAATTGTCTGGCATGGTTCATATGTTAATTATTTCGAGGATGGAAGGGAAGAATTTGGAAAACAATTTGGCCTTGGTTATATGTTTATTTTCCGGAATGGTTTTTATGCTCCTCTGGTTGATCTTAATTTCCAGTTTAAAAAGCCATTGGAATATGAGACCAAAGCAATTGTTGAAACCAGATTTATTAACTCACAGGCTGCAAAAATTCAGTTTGAATATAAGATTTACCTGCCTGATGATAAATCTATAATATGTACAGGTTCAAGTACACAGGTTTTCCTGGATAAAAACTACCAGCTTATCTGGTCTGCACCACAGTTTTTTGAAGAGTGGAAGAAGAGATACGGGTTGATGTAATCAGAAGGTAATGAGGGTAGTTTATAAAATATCTGATAATATAATTACTTCACTTGGCTGTACAACTGCAGAAAATATGCAGTCAGTTTACCAGGCTAGATGTGGTATTATGCCGCAAAACCATGTTGAGTTTGGTATACCTGAACCCTTTAATGCTTCAGTTGTGGATTTCGAAAAACTAAAATCTTTACTTGATAAGTCAGTCGACTATTCCAGGTATACGAGATTTGAACTTATGTTGATCGCATCTGTAAGTGAAGCTGCTTCAGGAGCAGGTTTATCCTTATCTTCAGGCGATACCCTTTTTATCATTTCATCTACAAAAGGAAACATATCACTTCTTGATCCCAATTCACCAGAGAAATTTGACGATGAACGCATAAACCTGTGGTCGAGCGGTTATGAGATCTGCACGTTCTTTAATAACCCAAATACTCCAGTTGTTATATCTCAGGCTTGTATTTCCGGTGTTACCGCAATATTAACAGCTAAGATGTACCTCGAATCCGGACGATACAGGAATGTTGTGGTCACTGGTGGTGATTTGGTTTCAAAATTCATTGTTTCAGGATTCCAGTCGTTTAAAGCATTATCTCAGACGCCCTGTAAACCATTCGATTCGGCTCGTGACGGACTTTCTCTTGGAGAAGGTGCAGCAACACTTATATTGGGGATTGCTGATGATGATGAGTTTGATGGGAAAAGCATCGTTATAAAGGCTGGTTCAACTTCCAATGATGCAAACCATATTTCTGGCCCTTCCAGGACAGGTGAAGGACTTTACAGAGCACTTAAAAGAGCATTAAATAGTACCATGACGGAAGATATTGCTTTTATTAATGCGCATGGAACAGCTACTCCTTATAACGACGAAATGGAAGCAATAGCTATTTCCAGGGCAGGATTGCAGCATATCCCTGTTAATAGTTTTAAGGGATATATCGGCCACACTCTTGGTGCTGCAGGTCTTATCGAAACAATAATCTGTTCGCATTCACTTGAAGATTCCCGCTATATTAAATGTTTGGGATTCAGCTCTCTGGGAGTCTCGGAAAAACTTAATATCATTACCGGATATGACTCATTTTCTGGTACTGAATGTTTAAAATTAGCCTCCGGA
>JAHEYW010000065.1:2408-14182 GCA_023251395.1 Bacteroidales bacterium | reverse complement strand
TGCAATAATGGATACTGAGGACCGTGAGCTATTTGTTAAAAAGCTGGATGAGATTGATATAAAAACTCCAAGGAGCATTGCGGTTAACGGAGTTGAAGAAGCAATTACTGCAGCCGGAAAGCTTGGTTTTCCTATTATTATCAGGGCTGCATATACACTTGGGGGCCAGGGTAGTGGTTTCGCATCAAACAGTGAGGAACTGAGGCTTCTCGCAACAAAAGCCTTTTCCTACACGAATCAGATACTTGTTGAGGAATCCCTGAAAGGATGGAAAGAGGTCGAATATGAAGTAGTGAGGGACAAGTATGACAATTGCATTACTGTTTGTAACATGGAAAATTTTGATCCGCTTGGAATACATACAGGTGAAAGTATTGTTGTTGCACCTTCACAGACGCTTACAAACAGTGAATACCATAAACTCAGGGAACTTTCAATCAGAATAATAAGACATATCGGTATAGTAGGGGAATGCAATGTCCAGTATGCTCTTGATCCGAATTCTGAGGATTACAGGGTAATTGAAGTTAATGCCAGGCTTTCCCGTTCCAGCGCATTAGCTTCAAAAGCTACCGGTTATCCGCTGGCCTTTGTGGCTGCTAAGCTTGGATTAGGATATGGCCTGCATGAACTTAAAAACTCAGTAACAAAGTCAACTACAGCCTGTTTTGAACCAGCTCTTGATTACATAGTCTGCAAGATCCCGAGATGGGACCTGAATAAATTTGAAGGTGTTTCTCACCTGATCGGAAGCAGTATGAAGAGTGTCGGGGAAGTTATGGCCATCGGCCGGACTTTCGAGGAAGCCATTCAGAAGGGATTAAGAATGATAGGCCAGGGAATGCATGGCTTCACTGGTAACAAGGACCTTAAATTCGATGATATTGAAAAGGAACTTGCCGAGCCTACAGACATGAGGATCTTCTCAATAGCCGAAGCTCTCGAAAACGACATACCCATCGACAGGATATATGAACTTACTAAAATCGACAAATGGTTCCTCTATAAACTAAGGAACATAATAGATATCAAGAATAAACTCAGTGAATTCAATTCCATAGAAAAAATTCCGTTCGATATGTTAAAGCATGCTAAAATAAACGGATTCAGCGATTTCCAGATCGCAAGGCATGTAATGAAATCAGATCCTGCACATATCAATCGCGAAATGCTCAGAGTAAGAGCATACAGGAAAGCCATTGGAATTGTTCCAAGTGTAAAACAGATAGATACACTTGCCGCTGAATATCCTGCAGTTACAAACTACCTTTATCTGACTTACAGCGGAGTCGAACATGATATCTCGTTTGAGCATGATGGCAATTCAGTGATAGTACTTGGATCAGGTGCTTACAGGATCGGATCGAGTGTTGAATTTGACTGGTGTTCGGTCAATGCAATTACAACTATCAGGAATGAGGGGTTCAGAGCTGTGATGATCAATTACAATCCGGAGACGGTAAGTACGGATTATGACACTTGCGACCGGCTCTATTTCGATGAGCTCTCCTTCGAAAGAGTGATGGATATCATTGATATTGAGCAGCCAAAAGGAGTAATTGTTTCGGTGGGCGGACAGATACCTAATAACCTAGCGATGAGACTTCACAAGGAGAATGTTAAGGTCCTTGGAACCTCTCCTATCTCAATTGACCGGGCTGAAAACAGGCACAAATTCTCTTTTATGCTCGATACCATGAAAGTTGACCAGCCATTATGGAAAGAGCTTACCACGATACATGATATTAACGATTTTGTTGACAGGATAGGCTTCCCGGTTCTTGTCAGACCTTCATATGTTCTATCGGGTGCGGCAATGAATGTTGTGTCAAATAAGAGTGAACTATCTCATTTTCTTGAACTGGCTGCACAGGTTTCAAAACAATACCCGGTAGTTGTCTCAGAATTCATCGAAAATGCTAAAGAAATTGAGATTGATGCAGTGGCCCGGGAAGGTGATATGATCGCATATGCAATCAGCGAACATGTTGAGTTCGCAGGAGTACACTCAGGCGATGCAACGATGGTTTTTCCTGCTCAGAAGATCTATTTTGAAACTGCCAGAAGAATTAAACGTATTTCAAGGCTGATAGCAAAGGAGCTCAATATAACAGGACCTTTTAATATACAGTTCCTGGCAAAAGATAATGATATAAAGGTCATTGAGTGTAACCTCAGGGCCAGTCGCAGTATGCCATTTGTTTCAAAGGTTCTGAAAACGAACCTTATTGAACTGGCAACTAGAGTAATGCTTGGCATTCCTGCTGAAAAACCAAATAAAACTGTATTCGAGGTTGATTATGTTGGCGTAAAAGCTCCTCAGTTCAGTTTTTCAAGACTGGCAAAAGCCGACCCTATACTTGGTGTCGATATGTCATCGACAGGAGAAGTAGGTTGCATTGGTGAGGGATTCTATGAGGCGATTCTGAAAGCAATGCTTTCTGTCGGGTATCGTGTTCCCCAAAAGAGTATCCTCCTTTCTACCGGTCCGGCAAGATCCAAAGTTGAATTATTGAACAGCGCCAGGGCTCTCCGCGAAAAAGGACACAAGCTTTATGCCACCCGTGGAACACAGCAATTTCTGGAAAATGCCGGAGTTGAAGCTCATGTTGCTTACTGGCCTGATGAGAATAAATCTCCAAATACAATAGAACTCATAAAATCCAGAGAAGTTGATCTCGTGATAAATATTCCTAAAGATCTTTCTGCCTCAGAACTTAATAATGATTATACTATCAGGAGGAGTGCTGTGGATTTCAATGTGCCCCTTATTACCAATTCCAGGCTCGCCAGCGCATTCATAATGGCTTATTGCAAATTGAATTTAAATGATCTGGCTATTAAAAGCTGGGACGAATATAAATGACATAATCTTTCAGCTCATGGTCACGATCCGTAAAGCAGTAATTTCAGATGCAGAGGCAATTATAGATTTCCAGCAAAAAATGGCGTGGGAAACAGAGCAGTTAAAACTGGTCCCTGACATAATCACAAAAGGAGTTAACGGAGTATTCGAAGATCCTTCCCGTGGAGTGTATTATGTTGCAGAAAATGAAGGAAAAGTGGTTGCCTCTCTGTTAATTACATGTGAATGGAGCGATTGGCGGAACACCAATGTCTGGTGGTTTCAGTCGGTATACGTTCTGCCTGAATTCAGGAGAACCGGCATTTTCAGGAAAATGTATACGTTCATAAAAACTGAGGTTGTAAACCGGAACATCGGGGGCCTGAGGTTGTATGTGGAGACTAATAATACCAGGGCTCAAAAAACATATGAAGCCCTGGGTATGAGCAGCGAACATTATACTATGTACGAGTGGCTGAGGGATTAGCTAAATGGTTTGGTATTTAATAATACCGGCTCTCTTCTATTTCTTATTTATAAGACATATTTACAATCATCTCAGATCTGTAAAACAAGTCGATACAAAAAGTTTTACTGGTATAAAAGTATCGGTAATTATTCCGTGTAATAATGAAGAAAATAATCTGCCTTTTCTTCTGAAAGATTTGCAGCTCCAGAATTATGATCCTGATCTGTTCGAGGTGCTGGTCATTGACGATAATTCCACTGATAGTACATTTCAGTTTGCCTCATCTTATAAAGGTATAAGGAATTACAGTTGTCTCAGGAATCTGTATAAAGGTAAGAAAGGTGCCATTATTCAGGCAGTTGATATTGCATCGGGAGAACTTATTATAACTACAGATGCCGATTGCAGATTTGGCCCGGGATGGATATCAGCCCATGTATCACTATATAATGGATTATATCCTGATTTGATAATCGGGCCAATAAAACTGGAGAAGGGAAGTGGATTTTTTGGAAGGTTTCAGGAGCTGGAATTCCTTTCTCTTCAGGGAATTACTGCAGGTACTGCACAGAATGACAGTCCGGTTATGTGCAATGGAGCCAATCTGTCCTTTAAAAAAAGCTCATATATCAGACACTCAAAAAATCTATGGAACGATATACCTTCAGGCGATGATGTTTTTCTGCTTCATAGTCTTAAAAGAGATCCGTCAGCACGTATCCTCTGGCTAAATAATCCTGAAGGTATTGTCACCACAAAACAATGCAATACATTATTTTCATATATCAGACAGAGGGCAAGGTGGATCTCAAAAGCAGGAAAATACCGGGATATCTATACTATTAATCTTGCCATTGTAACATTTGCAGCTATTATCTCGCTTGTTTTCTTATTGATAGAGGGTTTATGGATGCCTCAATTCCTCTATATATTCCTGATTGTGCTTACGATCAAGTCGATACCCGACTTTCTGTTGCTTAAGGAGGTAACCCGGCAATATAATGAGGAGCATCTTCTGAAATGGTTTATTCCATCTCAGGTTGTTTATCCTTTTTATGTTCTGACTGTTGCAATAGCCTCCATTTTCATTGGTAAAAAATGGAAGTAAAAAGATTGCGGATTGCGGATTTAATCTTCCTCCCAATCCGAAATCCGAATTCCGAAATTTTTTACTAGTTTCCCATTTCCGACAGGAACTTGATCCTCATAAGTCTAATCTCTTCCTCTTCAAATTCGCTGCCAAGTTCTTTTATTGCATCCTCAAGGGAATCAGATTCAGCTTCCTCCTTGAAGTAGGAGAAGATATCGGTTTGGCGCTCTTCATCAATAACTGAATTGATGTAGTAATCGAGGTTTATCCTTGTGCCTGAGTTCACAATAGCTTCTATTTCAGAAAGGAGTTCCGGCATATCAAGACCTTTGGCTTCTGCTATATCGTCAAGAGGCCTTTTTTTGTCGATGCTCTGGATAATATAAACCTTCATACCGGATTTGTTCACCACAGAACGCACAACCATGTCAAGAGGCCTGATAATCTCTTTTTCCTCAACATATTTCTTTATCACTTCAACAAACTCCTGTCCATATCTCTGCGCTTTTCCGGCACCCACACCAGAAACATTCTGTAGTTCATCAATTGTAATGGGATACTGGATTGCCATATCTTCAAGTGAGGGATCCTGGAAAATTACAAAAGGAGGAACATCTTTTATTTTCGAAATTTTCTTACGAAGGTCTTTCAGAATACTGAATAGCTCCTCATCGACAGCCTCAGTCCTGGCACCAAAAACATTTTCATCTTCAGCATTATCTGTATAATCATGATCTTCTGTAAGCATGAATGAGGAGGGGTTTTCCAGGTAATCTTTTCCCTTTTGAGTAAGTTTCAGGAGCCCATAGTTTTCAATATCCTTGACCAGCATCTTTGCAATAAGTGCCTGTCTGACAACCATATTCCAGAATTTCTCATCCTTTTCCTCACCACTCCCAAAGATCTCCAGTTTATGATGCTTATATGATTTTATTGCTGAATTGATTTTTCCTGAAAGGATATTTGCGATATGGTCAGCTTTGAATTTCTCTTTAACAGCAAGAACTGTTTCCAGAACACTTACCACGTAGTCGCTACCTTCGAATTGTGTTTTAGGGTGCAGACAATTATCGCAGGCTTCACAGTTGTCCTGCTGGTATTCCTCACCAAAGTAATGAAGCAATAGTCTTCTCCGGCATACAGAAGATTCGGCATATGAAACTGTTTCGAGCAGAAGCTGTTTACCGATCTCCTGTTCTGCGATAGGTTTTCCCTGCATGAACTTTTCCAGCTTCTGAATATCATTATAACTATAGTAGGCAATGCAATTCCCTTCACCTCCATCTCGGCCTGCCCTGCCTGTTTCCTGGTAATAGCCTTCAAGGCTTTTGGGAATATCATAATGTATTACAAATCTTACATCGGGTTTATCGATCCCCATGCCAAAGGCGATTGTTGCAACTATCACATCAGCTTCCTCCATCAGAAACTTATCCTGATTCTGAGTCCTGGTAGCAGAATCCATTCCTGCGTGATAAGGAAGTGATTTAATGTTATTTACCTTTAACATTTCAGCAAGTTCTTCAACCTTTTTACGGCTAAGGCAATAGATGATACCCGATTTCCCTGGATTATTTTTAATATACTTTATTATCTCCTTGGCCACATCCTGTTTTGATCTGACTTCATAGTACAGGTTCGGGCGGTTAAAAGAAGATTTAAATATATCGGCTTCGAGAATTCCCAGGTTTTTCTGGATATCATGCTGAACCTTTGGAGTCGCAGTAGCGGTCAATGCAATTATTGGTGATCTCCCGATAGTATCTACAATAGGTCTGATACGCCGGTATTCAGGTCTGAAGTCGTGGCCCCATTCCGATATGCAGTGAGCTTCGTCAATAGCATAAAAGGATATATCCACATTCTTCAGGAAATCTATATTATCTTCCTTAGTCAAAGATTCCGGTGCTACATAAAGAAGTTTGGTCATCCCGCCAAGTACATCACTTTTTACACGGGTTATTTCAGCTTTTGTGAGAGACGAGTTAAGGAAATGGGCAACCTCGTCGGTAGTACTGAAATTTCGCATTGCATCGACCTGGTTTTTCATCAAAGCAATTAACGGAGAGATAACGATTGCTGTACCTTTCTTCATTACAGCAGGAAGCTGATAGCATAATGATTTACCACCTCCTGTTGGCATGAGTACAAAAGTATCCCTGCCGGAAAGTACATTTCTGATAATCTCCTCCTGGTTGCCCTTAAAATTGTCAAAACCAAAATATCTTTTCAGATAATCATGTATCGTTGAATCATCTAGCATTGTTTTCCCTCTCCAGTGAAATACTATTTTACAATGGGAAACCCTGTAAAAATGGAATTAGATTTTCCTGTTGCACAATAGCTTATTTCAAATTTAATCAAATTTAAGATCAAAATCAACTTTCATTTATTTTTTTCTTAAAGCGCAAAATATTATTAACCTGTTAATTAATCATATTGATAGTTTGAATTTTACACTTTTCATAATAGGTCTTATTTCTTTAAAGCAGGGTCAATGCGATTCCTGAATAATATAGGATCTGTTGTTGAAGATTAACAAAAAGTACTGATAAATGTTATTCGGGCTTTCTCATTTTATTTATAATCAGACAGTTATTTTTTTCGAATACAATCAAAAGAGTTGCAAATCATACTCCTATTGTTTTGCATTATAAGTTTTATCATCTTTACAGGCTGTATTTTTAAACACATTACTATATCGGGAAATGGCTTCAGGAACAAAAAAAGATAAGAGTAAAGGACAGGGGGAAATGTCATTTCTTGAGCATCTTGAGGAACTGAGGTGGCATATTATCAGATCTATTCTGGCCATTGTTATAATGTTTGTTGTGGCATTTTTTCTTAAGAGTTTTATTTTTGATAATATCATATTTGCTCCCAGGAGCCCTAATTTCTTCACAAACCGGATCATGTGCCAGCTGGGAGATTTCCTGAACGGATATTTTAATTCCCAGAAGTTTTCAGGGATGTGTATCAATTCACATCCGTTTAATCTTATTAATATTCAGATGTCAGGTCAGCTGAATACCCACTTTGCAATGGCTATAACGGCGGGTCTTATAATGGCGTTTCCTTATATTATATATGAATTCTGGAAATTCTTCCGACCGGCTCTGAAAGAAAATGAGAAGAAGAATATCCGGGGAGCTGTACTTATAACTTCACTTCTATTTTTTACCGGGGTTGTATTTGGATACTATATGATCTTCCCATTTTCACTTCAGTTCCTGAGTACTTATGAGATCAGTGCAGAGGTTGTAAATCAGATCAATGTAAGATCATATATAGGGACACTTACCTCGCTGGTACTTGCCAGCGGGCTGATCTTTGAGTTGCCTGTTATTGCATACTTCCTCACCAAAATAGGGATAATTACTCCTAAATTCCTTAAGGAGTACAGAAGATATGCTATAGTCATAATCTTTATAATTGCTGCAATTATTACACCTCCTGATGTTTTTTCACAAACACTGGTTGCAATCCCTCTTTTAGGGTTGTACGAGGTTAGTATATGGGTATCCAAAGTAGTTATGCGCGGTAAGAAGAAGGCGCATGATGATTTTATGAATGATAATGAGCCACAAACTGAAAATGCAACTTTATAGAAAAGATGAAACTGTATACAGATAATCTGATCAAGAAGTATCATAGCAGGACAGTTGTCGACAATGTTTCAATTCAGGTTGAAGAGGGTGAGATTGTCGGGTTGCTGGGTCCAAATGGTGCCGGTAAAACAACATCATTCTATATGATTGTCGGACTTATCAAACCCAATGGAGGAACCATACATCTTGACAATGAAGACATTACAACCCTTCCTGTCTATAAAAGAGCAAGGCTCGGAATAAGTTATCTGGCACAGGAAGCTTCTGTCTTCAGGAACCTTTCTGTTGAGGATAATATCAGAGCTGTTCTTGAAATGTCAGGTTTCCCCAAGGAGGAACAGAGAGAGAGGCTTGAAAGTCTGATAGTTGAGTTCGGACTTGCAAAAATAAGGAAAAGCAAAGGGATCCAGTTATCGGGAGGTGAAAGAAGACGCACAGAAATTGCCCGCGCTCTTGCCCTTAAACCTAAATTTATCCTCCTTGATGAACCATTTGCCGGTGTTGATCCCATTGCAGTCGAAGATATTCAGGCAATAGTATCCCATTTAAGGGATAAAAACATAGGTATTCTTATTACCGATCATAACGTTCATGAGACTCTTTCTATCACCGACAGGGCCTATCTCCTGTTTGAGGGAAGGATACTTATGGCAGGTTCTGCGTCCCAACTTGCTGAAAACGAACACGTAAGAAAGGTCTATCTTGGCAAGAATTTTGAACTTCGCCGTTAAATTTATCTGTTGGTTATAATAAATATTTTCTGTAATTTTGCGAAACTTTTTTTCGCGGATGTGTCGTAATTGGTAGCCGAGCAAGACTTAGGATCTTGTGTCTTCGTGACGTGGGGGTTCGAGTCCCTTCATCCGCACCAGAGTGATAGTCACTGTTGAAAGTAAATTAATTGCCAGATGAATATTGTAAAGGAAAACATTGATGATCTGAACGCATTGCTTAAAGTTGAGATCAAGAAAGCTGATTATGAAGAGAAGGTAGAAAAAGTACTCAGGGATTACCGTAAGAAAGCAAATATAAAAGGATTTCGTCCTGGAAACGTTCCTATGGGGCTTGTTAAGAAGATGTACGGTAAAGCAGTACAGGTTGATGAAGTAAATAAACTAATCTCAGAAAGTGTTCACAATTATCTCCAGGATGAAAAAATAGAAATTCTGGGGGATCCTCTTCCTATTTTCGATCCTGAAAATCCTGTAGATTTTGATACTCAGAAAGATTTCACTTTTTCATTTGAGCTTGGCCTCACTCCTCAGTTCGAAATTAACATCAGCCCCAAAAATAAGGTTGACCAGTATGTTATCACAATTGATGGAAAAATGAAAAACGATCATATTGAGAATTATACACGTCGTTTCGGAAAATTCGTCGATTGTGAGGTTTCCGGAGACAAGGATATGCTCAATGGAAATATTGAAGAAACAGTACCGTCTAATAAAGAGTTAAAAGCTGAAAACGCAAGATTCTCCATTGATCTTGTTAAGGATGAAGAGATTAAGAAAACATTCATTGGGAAAAAAGCCGGTGACGAGATCGTATTCGATATCAGAAAAGCTTTCCCTAACGATTACGAGATAGCAGGTATACTTAATAAGAAGAAAGAAGAAGTCGATGGTGTGAATGGCGATTTTAAATTCACTATCACAAAAATTAACAGATTTGAACCCGCGGAAGTAAACCAGGATCTCTTTAACAAAGTTTATGGAGATGGAGTAATAAATTCAGAAGATGAATTTATGAAGAAGGTGGAGGAAGAGATCACCGGCAGCCTGAAAAGAGAGAGTGATTATAAGCTGATGCTCGATCTGAAAAAGCTAGCACTCGATAAATCCGAATTCAACCTTCCTGTTGAATTTCTGAAAAAATGGCTGCTTAAGGTAAATGAGAAGGCAACAAGCGAACAAATCGAAAAAGAATTTGACAGTTTCCGAAGCGATCTGAAATGGCAGCTGATCAGGAATAAGATTGCCAGGGACAATGAGATAAAGATCACTGAAGAAGATCTTGAAAAAGAAGCAGCAATAATTACACGCTACCAGTTTCAGCAATATGGTCTTTTCTATGCCACAGACGAACAGATTGGCAATTATGCAAAAGAGATGCTGAAGCGTGAGGATGATGCAAAAAGGATTGCTGAGAAAATTATTGAAGACAGAGCTGTTGAAAAACTAAAGGAGATGGTTAAACTCGAAGAGAAACCAATTTCCGCTGATGAATTCAATAAGCTTTTTGAATAGTAATCAATGAATTGCATCACTTAATACTATTTTTAGTATTTTTACAGGTTAATTTAAAAACTAGTTTTATGAGCAATTTAGACGATTTCGCAAAATTTGCCAGAAGCAAAAAAAATATCAGCAGTCTTGATTTGCACCGTTATGGTTCAATTACAAGTAATTATATTTCACCAACGATCATTGAAGAACGCCAGCTAAACATTGCTTCAATGGATGTATTTTCGCGTCTGATGATGGACCGGATAATATTCCTTGGCCTTCCCATTGATGATTATGTAGCAAATATAATTCAGGCACAGCTTCTTTACCTCGATTCGTCTTATCCCGGAAAAGATATTCAGATATATTTCAATACTCCGGGAGGATCAGTTTATGCGGGTCTTGGTATTTATGACACAATGCAGTATATCTCTGCAGACATCTCCACAATATGCACCGGAATGGCGGCCTCAATGGGTGCAATTCTGCTAATTGCAGGAACCAAAGGCAAGAGATCAGCTCTAAAACATTCAAGGGTAATGATACATCAGCCAATGGGAGGAGCCGAAGGTAATGCTTCAGATATTGAGATTACTGCCAGAGAGATTATGAAACTTAAAAAAGAACTGTATGAAATTATTGCTTTACATACAGGGAATCCGTATGAAAAAGTTGAGAAGGATGCTGACCGCGACTACTGGATGACTTCCCAGGAGGCCAAAGACTACGGAATGATTGATGAAATTCTTCAGAAAACAACTGAACGCAAGTGAAAATGGATAAGTGCTCTTTTTGCGGCAGGACTAAAAAAGAAGCCAATATACTTGTTGCAGGACTCGAAGGACATATATGCGACCATTGTATCGAGCAGGCTCATACCATTGTCAATGAGGAACTCAGCAGCAAATCCAACCTGTCATTTGATTCTGTCAATCTCCTTAAACCAGTTGAAATAAAGGCCTTCCTTGATCAGTATGTAATAGGCCAGGAAACAGCTAAGAAAATTATTTCAGTTGCTGTTTACAACCACTATAAAAGGTTGATGCAAAAACCTGATCCTGAGGATATTGATATCGAAAAATCAAATATTATACTTGTCGGTGAAACGGGAACTGGTAAAACACTTCTTGCAAGGACAATTGCCAAGATGCTGCATGTTCCTTTTACAATTGTTGATGCAACTGTTCTTACTGAAGCAGGATATGTCGGTGAAGATATCGAAAGTCTCCTGACCCGCCTTCTCCAGAATGCTGACTATGATGTAAAAGCTGCTGAACGAGGCATCGTTTTTATTGATGAAATAGATAAAATTGCCAGAAAAGGTGATAATCCTTCAATTACCAGAGATGTGTCAGGTGAAGGAGTCCAGCAGGGGCTTCTGAAACTGCTTGAGGGTTCAGTTGTAAATGTGCCACCTCAGGGCGGAAGGAAACATCCTGAGCAGAAGATGATCCCTGTTGATACAAAAAATATACTTTTTATCTGCGGCGGAGCATTTGAGGGAATTGAAAAAAGAATAGCACAGCGACTGAATACA
>JAHEYW010000065.1:0-2398 GCA_023251395.1 Bacteroidales bacterium | reverse complement strand
TATTGGCTACGGGGCCTCAAAACACCGTGGAAATATTGACAAAAATAACCTCCTTCAATATCTGGCACCTCAGGATCTGAGAGCTTATGGCCTTATTCCAGAAATCATCGGGAGGTTACCCGTTCTTACTCATCTCCATGCTCTTGACAGAAGCGCTCTCAGAGCAATTCTTACCGATCCTAAAAATGCTATCACAAAACAGTATACCAAGCTTTTCAGAATGGACAATATCGAACTTACTTTCACTGAAGAAGTCCTTGACTATATTGTTGACAAAGCAATAGAATTCAAGCTAGGCGCCAGAGGTTTAAGATCAATCTGTGAAACAATTATGCTCGATGCCATGTTTGAAATGCCTTCTGCCAAAACAGAAGAGTTCACGATTACAACAGATTATGCAAAGCATAAACTCGAAAGAATAGACCTGAAGATTCTCAGGGCTTCATAAAAAAAGGGACCCTCCGGTCCCTTTTCCATTTGTTTCAATTTACCTAATTCATCGTACGGTACTTATGCTTGAGTGTTATCTCCTTTGACATACTGCCTCTGGTAACTGTAGCTTTTGCATCACAGGTCCCTGAACCATAATCAAGTACAATCGGCTCCACTCCTGCTCTTTCGAATTTTATTGAACCGCTTACAATAAACTCACATGCTCTTTTCCAGTAAAGGCCACTGATAATAGTACTTGAATAGGAATTTCCATTTATATTCTTTCCTGAGGCGGTTCCGGTTATTATACATTCATCATCCCAGATGTTTTTTGGGGTATTGTACCCAGCTGTCCATTCCCTCTGGTGATTGACTGTCCTTTCTACAGTCTTCCAATCAGGCAGAGTAAGTTTTCCACCTGTCAGCGTAACTGAGAATACCGGGTTTGTTCCATGAAGAGGTAATGTTGTCAGAATATGAGTACCCTCAACCTTGATCCCGTTGAAAAAGTAGTTGTCAAAAGTTGTAGTCCTGGTAGAACCGATAGTACTCCTTTTCCCTGAGACCACGATATTGATCTTTCCGGACCTGGTGCTTCCGTTAAAGCCGGAACACCCACTCCCATAATCTATTGTTATGGTTTTGGGGAATGTACCATTTGCCGAAGTTACTATAATCGTAGGACATGAATCTGCAGTAACCAGATTATCAATCATTGCACTTTTGAGAAGTCCCTGATTTTCAGCGATAGTTGTTGCATTATCTACTGAATTATATATATCATCCAGGGCAACCTGTGTCACAGAATCATCATCAGCTATATCTGAACTTGCGAGTTCGATGAGATCCTTAAGCTTAATACAGGAAATAATAGTGAAAAAACACAAAGTAAGGATTATCAAAATTGCTTTTGTCTTCATATCGGTCTTCTTTAGTTTATGAATATGATCCTTAGATGTCTGTTTGCTCCAAGGGTTTAATCAACATTCAAACTTTTTTTGCCTTGCTGCTTCTTTTCCGTTCATATATAACATAGGTATATGGCACGGAATTAACCATACTTTCAGGATTTTCCTCTTTTTCAACAGGTTCCCATATTCCAGGATCAATTTCAGGGAAATATATATCTGCCGGTGCTTTCCTATGAATATGGGTTATATAAAGCCTGTCTGCATACGTCATGAATTGCCTGTAAATGCTTCCCCCTCCAATAATAAACACTTCGTCATCGCCCTGACATTTGTTTATTGCATCTTCGATCGAGAAGGCGGCTATACAATTTTCAAAAATATCATTCCTGTCATCTGTTATAATCACATTTTTCCTTCCCTGGAGAGGTCTTTTAGGCAATGACTCCCACGTTTTTTTGCCCATAACAACTGTTTTTCCCAACGTCAGCTTCTTGAATCTTTTCAGATCCTCAGGAAGATGCCAGAGAAGATCATTCTTATAACCAATGCCATTGTCTTCAGCTATTGCAACAATTATTGAGATCATAGGTGTTATATTAAGTGACTAAAGTGACTAAAGTACTTAAAGTTAATGCAATAAAACAAGTAGGGTAGCATTGAGTACTTCATCGGATTCTGGTATTATTATTATACTGCAATCTCCCCTTTGATTGAAGGATGTGACTGATATCCTTCAAGTTTAAAATCTTCATACCTTAATTTGAAAATATCATCAATTGACTGATTGATAATCATCTTTGGTAAAGGAAATGGATCGCGTGTCAGCTGCAGCTTTACCTGCTCTATATGATTCATGTAAATATGAGCATCTCCAAGGGTGTGAACAAAGTCGCCAGGTCGCAGTCCTGTGACCATGGCAACCATCATTGTAAGCAATGCATAAGAGGCAATGTTGAATGGCACTCCCAGAAATATATCAGCGCTTCTCTGGTACAACTGGCATGAGAGCTTTCCCTCCGCCACATAAAACTGAAAAAGTATATGACAGGGAGGTA
>JAHEYW010000261.1 GCA_023251395.1 Bacteroidales bacterium | reverse complement strand
ATGTATTTTCTGGACACTTACTCTACAGACCACAATAAAATATATTCTTATAACTCTCCGGGCAGATAACAATGGTGAAGGAGGGATTTTTGCACTTTTTGCCCTGATAAAAAAGAAATCAGGATGGGCTGCAATACTTACAATGATTGGTGGGGCCGCGTTGCTGGCCGATGGTGTTATAACTCCGTCAATAACGGTGACATCAGCTATTGAGGGGTTACAGCTTTTCAACCCTACAATTCCTGTGGTTCCCATTGTTCTTATTATTTTCGCAGCTTTGTTCTTTATTCAGCAATTTGGTACTAATCTGGTCGGGGGTTCATTCGGGCCGATTATGGTGATCTGGTTCTCAATGCTTGGCGTATTTGGGTTTTCTCAGCTCACGCTACATCCTGATATACTAAGGGCTCTGAATCCGTCTTATGCTGTAAAGTTTCTGGCTGAATATCCGGGAGGTTTTATTTTGCTTGGAGCTGTTTTTCTCTGTACTACGGGAGCTGAAGCACTTTACTCAGATCTGGGGCATTGCGGAAGGGCTAATATCAGGGTGTCGTGGATATTTGTAAAGATATCGCTTCTGCTTAACTATTTTGGTCAGGGCGCATGGTTAATGATGCATAATACTTTTTCAATAAACCAGAATCCTTTCTTCACAATAATGCCAAAATGGTTTATTCTTCCGGGGGTAGTTATTTCGACTGCAGCGGCAATTATAGCAAGTCAGGCACTTATCAGCGGATCATATACACTCCTCAGCGAGGCTGTATCGCTCAATTTCTGGCCAAAGATCAAAATACTCCATCCGACATTTGTAAGAGGTCAGGTGTACCTTCCGTTTGTCAACTGGTTCCTCTGGATCACCTGCAGTCTTGTTGTTTTCTTTTTCAAGCAATCTTCAAATATGGAAGCAGCTTATGGCCTGGCAATCACCATAACGATGATTATGACAACCTTACTGTTGTCATATTATTCCTATCAGAGCGGATGGAACCACAGACTCGTTTTATTAATGCTCACAGTATATCTGACGATTGAAGGATCATTCCTCGTGGCCAACCTTCATAAGTTTGCATATGGAGGCTGGTTCACCCTTCTTCTGGCTTCACTCTATTTTCTTGTTATGTTTGGCTGGTATTTCGGCAGGAAATTGAAAAACCGGTATGTAACATTTACACCACTCTACAAGTATTTTGATCTGTTCAGGGACCTGGCGAAAGATAATTCTGTCCCTAAAACTGCTACGAATCTTGTTTATATTATCAAGGCAAACAGGCCTGACCAGGTTGAATCGAAGGTCATATTTTCAATATTTCAGAAACAACCTAAAAGAGCAGATACCTACTGGTTTATTCATGTTGACAAAATGGATGAACCTGACCGGTTTGATTATCAGGTAACTCAGATAATTCCCGGGATTTTAATCAGGGTGGACTTCCATATCGGGTTCAAGGTTGAACCTAAGATCAACCTATATTTCAAAGAGGTACTGGAAGATCTTTTAGAGGCAGGAGAAATAAATCTGGAAAGCAGTTTCGACTCGCTTAAGAAGCACTCGTTCCCGGCAGATTTTAAATTTATACTTATAGATAGAATCATGCCAAGAGATTATAAATTATCAGGAATGGAAAACATTACCCTTGCACTTCACAGTATTTCGAGGCTGCTCTGCATCTCAGACGTGAGAGCATTGCAACTTGATTCAGCAAATACAATAGAAGAGCAGGTTCCGATAACTATCGATCAGCCGGTTAAAAAACGAATCCACAGGGTTGTCTGAAACAATGGTATACTTTTGTCTAAAATCAATCAGGCATCCGACCTTTAAAATAAAAATTATATACGGATGAAAGTATGATATTAACTGCATTTTCAGAAATTTTAACCGAGAAATACTTAAACTTGCAGACTTGAATTGCTTAGTCTGTCAATAATGATTATTTTGTCGCACTAAAATTAAAATCTGCTGAATAATGAATGCAATGCCTTTTGTAATTGGGTCAATTGCAGTGTTCGCATTAGCTTACCGGTTTTACTTCAGTTTTATAGCTGCTAAAGTTGCTGTCAGGAATGATCTTTTAGAGACTCCTGCTTACAGACTGTACGACGGACAGAATTTTTATCCGATGAACAGGTGGGTATTATTCGGCCACCATTTTGCAGCTATTGCGGGAGCCGGGCCGCTTGTGGGTCCAGTTCTTGCAGCACAATTCGGTTTTATGCCCGGGTTTTTATGGATGCTGATCGGTGCAGTAATGGCCGGGTCGGTGCATGATTTTGTGATTCTCACGGCTTCTGTCCAGCACAACGGACAGTCTCTTGCGGTGATAGCTAAGGCAGAGATCAATAAGATTAGCGGAGCAACCACCTCTTTTGCTATCATAGTTATAATTATTCTGGCTCTTGCCGGACTGGGATTTGTTGTTGTCAATGCCCTGGCTGAAAGCTCGTGGGGTACTTTTACCATCGCTTCTACAATTCCTATTGCCATTATTATGGGTCTCTGGATGTTCAAATTCAGAAAAGGAAAAACAGCTGAAGCAACAATTTTCGGTGTGATAATGCTTTTCGTTGTTGTTATTGTCGGACGTTACATACCCGGTTCGCAATTTGCCGGGTGGTTCACTTTTAACCATAAAACACTAACAATAATTATTGCTATTTACGGCTTTTTTGCATCGGTACTGCCGGTCTGGCTCTTACTTTCTCCGCGTGACTATCTTAGTTCAATCATGAAGATATCTGTTATCGGATTGCTTGCCGTTGGTCTGATAATAGTGGCACCTGAGATCAAAATGCCGGCTTTCACTGATTTTATTAATGGTGGAGGTCCGATCATTCCGGGGAAACTGTTCCCTTATCTTTTCATCACAATTGCATGTGGTGCTATATCGGGCTTTCATTCACTCATAAGCTCGGGCACAACTCCCAAAATGATTATGAAGGAGGCTGATATCAAGACAATTGCCGTCGGTTCGATGCTTATCGAAGGAGTTGTCAGTGTAATGGCTTTAATTGCAGCGACCAGCCTGCTTCCACTCGATTATTTCCAGATAAATATCCCTGTCGAAAAATTTCAGGCCATTCTTCCAAAACTTCATGCGATGGGCTTTACAGAATCAAATCTCGACGTGTTGTCAAATAGTGTAGGTGAAAAGATTGCAGGGAGAACCGGAGGTGCTGTTTCATTAGGTGTGGGAATGGCATATATATTCTCATCTATTCCGGGAATGAAGAACCTGATGTCATACTGGTATCATTTTGCCATTATGTTCGAGGCGCTGTTTATCCTTACCACCATCGATGCAGGTACCAGGATCGGAAGATTTCTTTTGCAGGATGCACTGGGGAAAATATATAAACCTTTTCAGGTAACAAACTGGCTTCCGGGAAATCTCATTACAAGCGCTTTGGTTGTTTTCGCCTGGTCGTATTTTATCTATACAGGTTCAATATCAACCATTTGGCCTATGTTCGGTACGGCAAATCAGCTATTGGCAACCATTGCACTGGCAATCGGTACGTCATTCCTTATGAACAGGGGAAGGGCTAAGTATGCCTGGGTAACAATTATTCCGATGACATTTGTGGGTATCACCACATTAACAGCTGCTTACCTTAATATTAAAAACATTTATATCCCACAAGCCAGAGTATCAGCAACTATGATCCCGGGGCTGATAAACCTGATTCTGACAGTGTCAATTCTGATATGTGTGGTGATAATTTTCTATAATGCAGTTCCAAAGTGGGTTCAAGCTATAAAAAATGCTAAATTTGAATTAATATAGAGATATGTTAAATCAATTTTGAGACCGACTTTTCTTAAAGACCACACTTAGAAATCTTTTTATTTGTGAAAATGAAAACTTCCATCTTCTCATTTTGAGCACTATTATTACCGTTTCCCGATTTTGAGAAGGTAATCGTTCAGAGAAATGCCTGTAATGTTTTTTTATTTTTTCAAATGATACAAACCAAATTACCTATGAAAG
>JAHEYW010000003.1:46657-50899 GCA_023251395.1 Bacteroidales bacterium | reverse complement strand
TTACAGCAGGGAAGGTTTGAAATATGCAAAGTCTCTTGATGAATCGCTGCTCAAGCTGAAATTACTTTATCCGGAAAGAAAGATCAGGATCCCGGTTGTGATCCACAATTATACGATATTATCCAACGGTTATGTTGCCCTGGCTCCTAAGCGTATGGAGCTTTTTCCTACACCTGAACAGGATGGGATACCACTTGATACAAGAGAGCAGCTTACCACACATGAGCTTACTCATGTTGAGCAAATGGCATCCCTGAATAGTGGTTTCACAAGAGTGATGTCTGTTATTGCCGGTGAAGAGTTTACCGGGGCAGTTGCTGCATTATTACCATTCTGGTTCATGGAAGGAGATGCTGTTTTTGCAGAGTCAGTGCTATCTCCTTCAGGCAGGGGAAGAACGGCTTCATTCCAGAAAGAAATGAAGGCAATAGCTCTCGAACAGCCTAAAATGTTCAGCTATGACAAGATGGTTGCAGGTTCATTCAGAAACGAGGTCCCCGACCATTATCAATATGGCTATCAAATGGTTACTTGGGCTCTTGCCAAATACGGGCCTCAGTTATGGAATAAAACCCTGGATATTACAGCAAGAGTGCCTTTCATCTTTAATCCTGTGAATTATTCTCTCAGAACCAACGCCGGTATAACCAAAGCAGGGCTTTACAGAGAGACATTCGACTCGCTGAGAGTCCTCTGGAAAAGGGAAGAAGAAAGTGTCATACCAACTATATATGAGCCGGTAAATCCACCTAAAAAGAAGGAATATATAAACTATTACTCACCGGTTTTTGCAGGTGAAGATTCTTTAATTGCAATTAAAACATCCTTCTTTAACACACCTGAATTTGTCTTACTCAGATTGTCTGACAGGAGTGAAAAAAGGCTATTCACTCCCGGGAGTATCTATCCGTTTGTATTTTCCTTTGCCGCAGGACAGATTGCCTGGGTGGAAGAGCGTCCTGATCCGAGATGGGAGAACAGGGAGTACCGTGTTATAATGATAATGAATATTAAAGAAAGAAGCTTCAGAAGGCTTTCACCAAAATCAAGATACCTGGCAGTGGCCCTTTCAGAAGAAGGAAATATGATTGCTGCAACTGAAAACAGTGTTGAGAATGAAAACAGCATTGTAATTTTGAATTCTTACACCGGAGAAATAATAAATAAGATCCTTGTCCCGGGAAATGCTTTTCCACAGAGACCATGCTGGTCGGCAGACGGAAAATCAATTACTGTAACTACATTATCTGAGGAAGGAGAAGGAATACTGGCCTATTCTTTAGATTCCAAAACCTGGAAAACGCTTGTGGTACCTGCCAGAAACGATCTTTCTGCATCTTTTCTGAGAAACGATTCTCTCTATTTTGTAAGTTCAGTTTCGGGGACCGATAATATATACCTTAAAACACCTGGCGCCGAAATAATGCAGATAACAAACTCAAGATTCGGGGCCGGAGATCCTTCACTTTCAGGAGGAATGATGGCGTTTTCTGATTATACTTCTTCAGGAAGTAATATTAGTATTGCCAGGATAAATGATTCCCACACTTTTTCATACTCTGAAAGTAAAAACCAATCTTACCTTATTAACCGGTTCGACACAATCAAAACAGAAGCCAAAATTGTTTCGACTGATGTTTATAAGCCTGTAAGATACAGGAAGATGGGACATATTTTCGGGATTCACAGCTGGATGCCGCTATATGCCGATATCGAGCAGATTAAATCAGATCCCGCAACAGCAAGACCAGGCGTTACAATTATGTCGCAAAACCTGTTAAGTACAGTTATTTCAACCATCGGCTATGAATATGCTTCTGACAAAACCAGCAGGATTCACACCAGAGTAACACTCCAGGGTCAGTATCCGGTTCTTGAATCGCAGCTCGATTATGGGGCAAATCCGGTGATAATTAAAACAAAATCATCTGATCCCGATCTCCAGGAGGTTTCTTCATACTTTACATTCACAAACACTGTTTATGTCCCGCTTCGTTTTTCTGCAGGCAGGTTCTCTCAATATTTTCAACCGGCTCTTTCATCTTCATACTCCAATTCCTACATATACAGATCTGACAAGAAAGTTTACGATATCGGGCAGAACAAGGTAACAGGAAGATTCTATTTCATGAATTACTCACTTAGTTCTGTACGTGACATTTATCCCAAATGGGCCCAGGTAATTGATTATGCCTATACATTTTACCCCGATGACAAAGCTCTGTATGGAAATATAAGTACTTTAAAGACAGCCCTATTCTTTCCGGGTTTCATAAATAATCACAGCATAAAGCTACGGTATGAAAGCGAAGTGCAGAACCCGGTTAAGTTCATCCTCGCCAACAGGGCCTCATTTCCCAGGGGATACAACAATATTATATCTCAGAAACTGCAGCTCTATTCAGCTGATTATTATCTGCCAATTGCATATCCCGACCTAAATATCCCGCTTGCTTTCTACCTGAAACGAATACGTGGTGGTGCATTTTATGATTATGCAGAAGGAACAAAAAACTCACATTTCTACAGCACCGGGAGAGTTGATATTAATTCAAAGGAATCATTCAGATCATTTGGCGGGGAATTGCTGGCGGACTTTTATATTTTAAGGATCCCGTTTATGATATCTGCCGGTGTTCAGGCTTCATGGAAAAACACAACAGAGCCTCCCGTTGTTGAAGCATTATTTTCAGTGGATCTGATGGGAATGAAAGTTGGCAGAAAGCCCTTTCAAAGAGGTTATTAAGAAGCTATCTCAGTTTTCTTGCAGTTGACCTGATCAGGTCCCAGGCTTTATCTGCATGTTCCTGTGTAACATTTGTTTGTGCAGTTACCATTCTCAGGGTATATTTTTTCCTGAGAACAGTATGTGAAATGTAGATCTTTCCTGAATCATTCAGTTCATGATTGAGCCTTTCATTTAACCGGTTCAGGGTATCTTCATTATCTGTCCCTGGATTGTACCTGAAGCAGACAGTATTTATTGTTACGGGTGCAAGAATTTCAAAGTCTGGTTCCCCGGAGATCGTTTCAGCAAGGTTTTTTGCAATCTGCACATGCTGGCGTATCTTTTCCTGAAGACCGGAAACGCCATAGCTTCTTATTACAAACCAAAGCTTGAGAGCCCGGAACCTTCTTCCCAGAGGGATCCCCCAATCTCTGTAATCATTTACATTGCCACGGGTTCTTGTTTTAAGATACTCCGGAAGTATTTCGAAAGTTCTGATAAGAGAAGCTGCATCCCTGATAAAATATGCTGTACAGTCAAAGTTGGTGAACATCCATTTATGAGGGTTGAAAACAAAGCTGTCAATATACTCCTTTCCGTCAAGCATCCATTGAAATTCGGGCAGTAAAAGAGCTGTTCCGCCAAGAGCAGCATCGACATGCAGCCATATTTTAAATTCGCTGCAGATCTCGCCAACAGCCTTCAATGGGTCAATTGAAGTTGTGCCGGTTGTTCCAAGTGAGGCTATTGCACAACATGGCTTGAATCCTTTTTGTATATCAGATATTATTGCCTCTTTCAGCTTTACAGGGTCGAGTGAATAATCATCTCTTACTGCAACTTTTACCAGGTTTTTTTTGCCTATTCCAGCAATTTTAACAGCTTTTTCAACAGAAGAATGAGTCTGTTCTGAACAATAAATCCTTATTACCGGAGAGTCCGCGAATCCTTCGTCATTGATCCTGAAACCAGTAGTTCTTTCCCTGGCAGTCAGTATTGCAGCCAGTGTCGCAGTCGAGGCAGAATCCTGTATAACCCCCTCAAAATAAGAAGGGAGTCCGATCAGGTCCCGCAGCCAGTTCATCACTTTTTCCTCAAGTTCTGCGGCTGCCGGGGATGTTTCCCAGATCATGCACTGTGCAGCAAGTGCAGATGTAAGCATCTCTGCCAGAACTGAAGGCGGACTTGTATTTGCTGGAAAATAGGCGTAAAAATTTGGGCTTTGCCAATGAGAGATCCCTGGCATTATTATCTCTTCGAAATCCTTAAAGAGTTGTTGAAATGATTCTGGCTGTGAAGGAGCAGAATCGGGAATTTTTTTGAATATCTCCCCAGGTTTGACCTGTGACTTAACAGGATAGTTTTCGACATCCTCCATGTACCTGGCAATCCATTCGACCAGTTCATGGGCATTTTTTTTGAATTCTTCGGGTGTCATATCAGGTTGCTTCCTGAACTGATTCCGCCAGGAGTATTATTTTGTTGGATCTGACTTCAACAACGCCGCTGCTGAT
>JAHEYW010000003.1:14526-46647 GCA_023251395.1 Bacteroidales bacterium | reverse complement strand
CTCCGAAAGGATCAACAAGAATAACCGGACCCTGCTCCAGCGTGGAAACAATTGGCGCATGGTCCTTCAAGACCTGAAAAGATCCCTTTTTCCCGGGTACTCTGACGGATTTTATTTCTCCTTCAAAGACCTTTTTGTCAGGAGTTATGATTTCTATTTTCATGAATATTTACCTGGTCTGAGCAAGTAGTTTTTCACCTTTTTCGATAGCATCCTCAATTGTTCCAACAAGCATAAATGCAGCTTCAGGGTATTGATCAACCTTTCCTTCCAGTATCATGTTGAATCCCTTGATGGTATCCTCGATTGAAACCAATGCTCCGGGAATCCCTGTAAACTGTGAGGCAACATGGAATGGCTGGGACAGAAACCGCTGTACCCTTCTGGCTCTGTGTACAACCAGTTTGTCATCTTCCGACAACTCATCCATACCAAGAATTGCAATAATATCCTGAAGTTCGTTATATCTCTGGAGTATTTCCTTAACTCTTTGTGCACAGTTATAATGGGCTTCCCCGACGATATCGGCGCTAAGGATCCGGGATGTTGAGTCGAGCGGATCTACTGCAGGATAAATACCAAGCTCGGAAATTTTTCTGCTAAGCACTGTTGTAGCATCGAGGTGAGAGAAAGTAGTTGCCGGAGCAGGGTCTGTAAGGTCATCAGCTGGCACATAAACTGCCTGTACTGAAGTAATTGAACCATGTTTTGTTGATGTGATCCTTTCCTGCATAATACCCATCTCAGTTGACAGAGTCGGCTGGTAACCTACAGCAGAAGGCATCCTGCCAAGAAGAGCAGATACTTCAGATCCTGCCTGTGTAAAACGGAACACATTATCCATAAAGAAAAGGATATTCCTGCCACCGCTTTTACCATCGCCATCCCTGAAATGCTCAGCAACAGCAAGTCCTGAAAGGGCCACTCTTGCACGTGCGCCTGGAGGTTCGTTCATCTGACCGAACACTAGTGCAAGTTTTGATTCCTTAAGTGCATCCATATCAACTTTAGAGAGGTCCCATCCGCCTTTCTCCATACTCTCCAGAAACTCTTTACCATACGTGATAACACCAGCTTCAATCATATCACGAAGAAGGTCATTTCCCTCCCTTGTTCTTTCACCCACACCTGCAAATACTGATAGCCCTGAATAAGCTTTAGCAATGTTATTTATCAGTTCAAGGATAACTACTGTTTTTCCAACCCCGGCACCACCGAACAAGCCGATTTTCCCTCCTTTTGAATATGGTTCAATAAGGTCAATGACCTTGATACCGGTGTAAAGGATCTCCTTTTCAGTAGTAAGATCACTGTATTCCGGAGGTTTGCGGTGTATCTGGTATCCGCCTTTTTTATCAAGAGGACCAATTCCGTCGATGGCATTACCGGTAACGTTCATCAGCCTGCCTTTAATCTGTTCTCCGATTGGCATAACAATAGGAGAGCCGGTAGCAACTACTTCCATACCCCTTCTCAGTCCGTCTGTGGAATCCATTGCAATGGTTCTTACAGTTTTTTCTCCGATATGTTGCTGACATTCAACAACGAGGATCGAACCATCATCTCTTTTGATTTCAAGAGCATCATAAATTTCCGGCATGCTGGCGCCCTGTTTCTCAAAGTTTACGTCAACAACTGCGCCTATTATCTGGCTGATTTTTCCGGTGTTAACTGACATATAGATTTATTTTATATTTTTTTCAGAAGATACAAATTTAATAAATTTTGTATTTGAAGAAGAGAGTAAGTCTGATTTAATTGTTATTATATCTTAATTGTTAACGAAAGAGATCCATTTAAACCACAAAGGGCGCAAAGAGAAAAACGCAAAGAACACAAAGGGTTGATTTTTAGAACATCAGGATATGGCAAAGAGATTTATCGCTGAGCCCCGGATGACAGTCCACTATTTGAAGTTTTAGATTATTGGTTACCAGATTCTTCTTTGCTCAGAATGACAGTCTGTGGGTTTGAAGGGGAAGTCATTCTGAGCGCAACGTAGTGGAGCGAAGAACCGGGTTCCGATTTGTCGCAACGAGCTCACCGGAGGTATTCTGGTTCCCCTGACTGAAAAACATCTATAATCATTTTCCATTTTGAATAGATTGAGCTAAATTAAGAATCTGCTTCCTCTGACAATATTTTCACGGAGATTAGTGTTATCTTTTGGAACCCAAACATGGACTAAAGAATGTGTTAAAGAATTATTTGGAATGAAGAAGATTATCCTGACATTATTTGTTCTATTTACATGTCTTACCGGCGCTCTTTGCCAGTTTCCAAAGATCGGCATAGGTTTGAATTCCGGGTCAGGATTTCATTATAACAATGAGACAGCCGACAGGGACCTTTACAGGTCTCCTTTGCTGGGAATTTATCTTAAAGCTGGTTTTGAAACCAAAACACCATTGCAGATCACTCCTTCTTTTATTTTCTATATTCCGAGGGATAATAAGATTCCTGATATCGGGTCTACATATAAATCAACACGCACAGGAGAATATCAGTTCAACATTGATGGAGACTATCTCTTTTTCGCTCCCGGGTGGTTCGATCTGTATGGACTGGCCGGTATAAATGTAACTGTTGCTAAAATAAAATGGGAAGACGGGACATTTTCCCCGAGTGTGGATAATGCCCTCGGTTTTAATTTCGGTGCCGGACTTAACTTCAAAATCACAGATAAAATCACGCTCAATTCTGAAGCAAAAATTATTGCCGGGAAATACCGTCAGCTTGTAATTAATGCAGGGGCGGTGTTTGATATTAATCCAAAGAAGATTGTTGTTCAATAATGAGGGACTAATGTCCGGTAGAGCAGAGTTCCTCTAACCGTCGGTTAAAACCGACGGCAATTGATATTTGAAAGTAGAGTGCTTCTTCATCGATTAAGCTATGTGTGTTTTCTGATAAGATTTATAAGCTATCAACCTGGAATATTGACTCTTACAAAGAAATATTCTAAATTTCATGTGGAAATGTCCTGAACGGATTTTATTAATTTGAAACTAAAATTTGGGAAAGCTCACCGGCTGGGAATAGGAATGGCAGAACTGTCTCATGGTCCCAATTTTCTGGAAAGAAATTTGACTTCGGAATAATGCAATGGAGAACAACGTTTTATGAAACAGACTCACATGAAAATGTATATGTTACTAAAAGTATTTATCCAACTACAAGTTTAAGCTTTTATGTAAAATTCTGAATAATTATTTTCTCCTGCCACTCAGAGAGGTAGCAACCTGAAGCAACTCTTTTTTCCTTTCCTTTTCAGCACTTACCTTCTCCAGATTTTCTATTGCGGATGAAATATAATCTTCTGCAAGGATCTCTGTATGTGACTTGATTTTCAGCTCGTTATAGATCTCAACAACTGCTTTGATCTTTTCTGCAGGTTCAAATTCCTTTAAAGCAATTGTCTCCTGCAGCTTTTTCAATGTGCTGCCGCCTGCTGTTTCCAAAGCCTTTACCAGCAGAAAGGTTTTTTTATTTGTGACAATATCACCTCCGGATATTTTACCAAAAACATTAACATCCCCGTATACATCCAGAAGATCATCCTGGATCTGGAATGCAAGTCCGAGGTTCCTGCCGAATTCATAAAGGTGATCACAATCTTTTTCCCCGGCACCTCCAATTATACCGCCTATTTTGGCTGAAGCTGCAAGAAGAACTGCTGTTTTCAGTTCAATCATGCGCAGGTATTCTTCATGAGAAATCACCTGGCTCTTTTCAAAATCCATATCAAGCTGCTGTCCGATACAGACCTGCACTGCCGCCCTGTTAAATGTGGTGAAGACCTTTGAAAGGACATTGGAAGGAGTCTGAAGGAAACAGTCATTGGCTATAAATGCCATGACATCTCCGGAAAGAATTGCCTGGTTATTTCCCCATTTGGTATGAACTGTCGGAAGGTTTCTTCTAAGGGAGGCATTGTCCATAATGTCATCGTGTACAAGTGTGAAGTTATGAAATACCTCTACTCCTAATGCAGGAAGAATGGCACCATCAACCTTATCGGAAAAAATATTGCAGGATAAGAGGGTGATCACCGGGCGCAGGCGTTTACCTCCAATTGAAAGGAAATATCTTATTGGTGCTGTAAGTCTCTCAGCCTCATCATCAATTGAAAGATTGACCAACGCCTTCTCTATCAATTCCTTTAGTTCAGGTTTAGTATACATAAAGAGGGTATTTTTCAGAATAAAGACTATATCGGTCTGCTATCCTTTAAGAGCCTCAGCACCACTGACAACTTCAAGGATCTGGTTGGTAATTGAGGCCTGCCGTGCCTTGTTATATTGCAGTGTGAGTTCTTTGATCATTTGGGTAGCATTGTCTGTCGCCTTGTGCATTGCCGTCATCCTTGCTCCGTGTTCAGCTACCCACGAATCAAGAACTGCTTTATAGAACTGAATTTTTATGGATTTGGGAATAAGCTCCTTAACAATTTCCTCTTTTGTGGGTTCATAAATGTAATCTGCCACCGTCACAGTTTTCTGATCAGCCGGAGCTGTTTCAACAGGAAGGAATGGTTCATTTGTCAGATTCTGTACCGCAGCATTTTTGAACTGGTTATAGACAATATCTACCCTGTCAAATTTACCTGAAACAAAATTTTCCATCACTTTTTCTGCAATTACGGATACATTTGAAAAAGTGAGATTATTGAAAACCTGGTTATGTTCTTCAAGAATATTAAGCTTTTGCTGGCGAAGGAATTCGAATCCTTTCTTCCCGATAGCCATAAACCATAGATTGCCTTTGGAAGCCTGTTTATGATACTTATCCGCAACTATTCTTCGCGTTTCTTTGACCACATTCGAATTAAAGCCTCCGCAGAGTCCCCTGTTCGAAGTGATCATAATGATCAGGACCTTTTCGGGATCTCTCTTTTTTCCATAGATATTATCTTCCTCAACATCAACAAGGCTTTGTGAAACACCCACAAGTATCTCATGCAGCTTGTTGGCATATGGTCTCAGCCTGACGATCTTGTCCTGAGCCTTGCGTAATTTGGCTGCAGAAACCATCTTCATTGCCGAGGTAATCTGCCTTGTGGATTTTACAGACGCTATCCTGGTCCTTATTATCTTTAAATTAGCCATTAACCAGCTTTTTGTTCAGTAATTCCGGTAATTAATACCTGTATCTTGCAGCAATTTCTGCCGCTACTTTTTCCAGTGTATCTGTTATCTCGTTGTTAAGCGTACCTTCCCTAAGTAAGTCAAGGACATTTTTATGTTTCAGCTCCAGAAACTCAATGAAATCTGCTTCAAAACTCTTAACCTTATGAATCGGAACGTCTCTCAGCAACCCTTTTGTACCACAGTAGATTATTGCAATCTGTTTTTCAACCGGGACCGGAGAATACTGTTTTTGTTTAAGTATCTCAACGTTCTTTGCTCCTTTGTCAAGGATGCCAAGTGTAGTTGCATCGAGGTCAGAACCAAATTTTGAAAATGCTTCCAGTTCCCGATACTGAGCCTGGTCAACCTTCAGGGTACCGGCAATTTTCTTCATCGCCTTTATCTGTGCATTTCCTCCTACCCTTGATACAGAAATACCAACGTTGATCGCAGGACGAACGCCTGCATTGAACAAGCCTGATTCAAGGAATATCTGACCATCGGTTATTGAGATCACGTTTGTTGGAATATACGCTGATACGTCACCTGCCTGTGTTTCAATAATTGGAAGAGCTGTGAGTGAACCACCACCTTTAACCATGTGTCTTATTGATTCAGGAAGGTCGTTCATCTGTTTTGCAACGTCATCAGATTCAATGATCTTGGCTGCTCTTTCCAGCAGGCGTGAGTGAAGATAGAATACGTCACCCGGATATGCTTCACGTCCTGGTGGACGGCGAAGCAGGAGGGAAACTTCCCTGTATGAAACAGCCTGTTTGGAAAGGTCGTCATATATTATCAGCGCGTCGCGGCCAGTATCGCGGAAGAACTCACCTATTGCAGCACCGGCAAACGGGGCATAGAACTGTGAGGCAGCCGGGTCTGATGCTGTTGCAAGAACTATTGTTGTATATTTCAGGGCACCATGTGTTTCAAGGGTGGCTGCAATATTTGCAACAGTTGAACCTTTCTGGCCAATGGCCACATAGATACAATATACCGGTTTCCCTTTTTCGTAATTGCTACGCTGATTTATAATTGTATCAATAGCAATAGCTGTCTTTCCTGTCTGGCGGTCTCCGATAATAAGCTCACGCTGTCCCCTGCCGATCGGGATCATTGCATCGATGGCTTTTATTCCGGTCTGAACAGGTTGTTTCACCGGCTGGCGATAAATAACACCGGGAGCTTTTCTTTCAAACGGCATCTCAAAAAGTTCGCCGGTGATCGGCCCTTTACCATCAAGAGGCTGACCAGTAGGTGCAATAACTCTGCCAAGCAGCCCTTCTCCAACCATTATTGAAGCAATTCTGCCTGTTCTCTTAACAATGTCTCCTTCGCTTATTTCTTCTGTCGGGCCAAGGAGAACAGCACCAATATTATCTTCCTCAAGGTTGAGCACAATTGCTTCGATACCATTTTCAAACTCGATGAGTTCGTTCGACTGTACATTTGACAGCCCGTAGATACGTGCAATTCCGTCTCCCACCTGAAGGACTGTACCGACTTCTTCCAATTCCACGCCAGTCTGAACACCTTCAAGCTGTTGTTTGAGGATCTTTGATACTTCTGCTGGTTTGATATTTGCCATATATATTTACTTAATATTCGCTAAATTCCTTATTCTTTTATGGAAGGATTGTAAGAAAGTTCCTTTTTGATCTTCCTGAGTTTATTCCTTACACTGGCGTCAATGAAATTGTCATTCACTTTTAGAATGAAACCGCCGATGATATCCTTGTCTACAGTCTCTTTAAGCTCTACTTTGGTTTTAAATGCCGATGAAATCAGGTCAGTCATCTGCTTTCTTACCTTGTCATTGACGGGAATTGCAGTAATAAGTGAAGTTTCAGTTACGCCGTTGTATTTTCTTGTTTCATCGACAAAGACCCTTGCAACAGCAGGAAGGTGGCCTTCCCTTCCATTTTTGACAAGCAGTTCAATAAGAGAAAGGGTCATTTTCTCAACATTATCTTTAAGTACAGCAGCTAAAATTGATTTTTTCTTTGATGGTACAATTATAGGGCTGTCGAGCACTTCCTTTACTTCCTTAATCCTGCAGATCTCAGAAATAAAGATCATATCAGTATTGACTTTGTCGAGCATCTTCTTCTCAACTGCAAGCTGAAATAAAGCCCGTGAATATCTGACTGATATCTTGCTGTCGTTCATTTCGGATTTATACCTAGTTTTTATTCAGGTCAATATCTTTCAGGTAATGGTCAATCAGCTTGTTCTGTTCATCGCTTTCCTTCAGTTTCTCCCCAAGCAGCATTGATGCAATCTCCACTGAAAGATATGCGACCTGCTGATGAATTTCGGAAAGAGCTTTCTCTTTCTCATTTTCAATTCCCAGACGAGCCTTTTCAATGAGTCTTTCTCCTTCCTCTGATGCTTTCTCCTTCGCCTCATTGATCATTTTGTCACGGATTTCTCTTGCATCTTTGAGTATGTTCTCTCTCTCTTCACGCGCTTTACGGAGAATAGCTTCATTGTCTGTCTGAAGCTTTTTCATATCCTCTCTTGCTCTTTCAGCAGCTTCGAGAGAACCCTTGATAATTTCTTCCCTTGCTTTTACGGCACTAAGTATCGGCTTCCAGGCAAATTTGGCCAGAAGGAGAAAGAAGAGGCCAAAGATAAGTACGGTCCAGAAAATTGTACCTATTGCGGGAGTTGCCAGACTATTAGCTAATATCATATTTATTGTTTTTGATCTGTTAAAATGAAGAGCTGCAACCAACCGTTGCAGCCTTCAGTTCCTTTACTTGCCCATCATAGCAACAACTATCGCAAACAGTGCAGCACCTTCAACGAGGGCTGCAGCGATGATCATAGCTGTTTGTATCTTCGAAGTGGCTTCCGGCTGCCTTGCGATTGCATCCATAGCTGAGCCGCCAATTCTTCCAATACCAAGTCCTGCTCCAATAACTGCGAGACCTGCTCCGATTGCCGCAAATGTTGCTCCTGTCATAATAACTGGTTTTAATTAAACGTTAAAAAACTAATGATGCTCCTCCTGTACCGCCAGGCTGATAAACAGCGCTGAAAGCAGGGTGAAAACATATGCCTGAAGGAATGCCACCAGAAGTTCGAGGCAGTCCATGAAAATCACAAATATTATTGAAACGGGTGCCACAGCTACAGACTGAAAAACAAAGATCAGGCAGACAAGGCTTAGCACGATGATATGACCTGCTGTAATATTCGCAAACAAACGGATCATCAGGGCGAAAGGTTTTGAAACGATTCCCATGAGTTCGACAGGTATCATTACCGGCAGGAGCCAGACAGGAACTCCCGGGGTTGCAAATATGTGCCTCCAGTAATTTTTGTTCCCGCTGAACTGGGTTATGAGGAATGTACAAAAGGCCAGTACAAAGGTCACATTAATATTACCTGTTACGTTTCCGCCAAAGGGTGGCGGGAACGGGATCAGACCCATTAGATTGTTCATCAGGATAAAGAAAAATGCTGTAAGAAGATAGGGCATGTATTTTTCATATTTATGATGACCAATATTTGGAATAGCAATATCATCACGAACAAAAAGGATCACAGGTTCAAGCAAGCTCTGAATACCCTTTGGGGCGCTCACCCCGGTCTTTTTGTAAGATCTTGCCATGGAAATAAAAATAATGAGTCCTAAAAGGGCTGCACACATCATAGCAAAGACAGTCTTGGTGATTGAAAAATCGAATGGCAGATTTTTCTCATCAGCTTCGTTATTTTCATTCACACAAACGATCTTTCCTTTCAGATCTCCTTCTTCTTCAAGCTTAAAACCATTATAAATCCTGCCTTCAGCGATTCTTTTTGATGAGAAAAGGGAGAATCCTTTTTCTTTAGTATATAATATCACCGGAAGGTAAAGAGCAATGTTTTCCCCATCTTTAAGTGTGAGAATATGCCATTCATGCGAATCAGTCACATGTTCAAGAATAAATTCGCTGGCATTGAATTCCTTCTTTTCGGGAGCTCCAGATTTTTCTTCCTGGGAAAAAGCAGTAACTGTTGCTGAGAAGATCAGAAGAAGAGCAGTAACAATTATTTTATATTTCGTTTTCAACCCTGGTGAAAATTATAAAGATTTATTTCTCAACGTTTTCAATATCATAGATATAGAAAACAATGTGAACGATAAATATAGTATAAAAAACAATATTACGGAGGGAATTGAAGTTTTTTTACCAATTAAAAACCATGCAAGAGCTATGAACAGTTCAATCAGGAATTTAGCCGTTATGCCTGCAAGTGTATAAGAAGTCTGAATATGGGAATGCTTCTTCTGTCCGATATAAAAAATTGCAATGAAAGTGATGTTGACAATGCAAAAGGCCAGTGTAAGAAAAACAATATTGAAAAATGATATCCACTCTTTTATCCAGTTACCAAGAAACAGATAAGCTGCTATTATCACAACTGAAATAATGATCAAACAGAGTGAAGATCTGAATATTTGTTTCACCAATCCTTTTACTTTATGAAATCTTTGACTGCTGTATAAATGGCCGCAAATACGCCAAGGAGAGAAAAGATAATTGTAAATACCGGAGTTTTAAATGAAAGGAGTTCATCCAGCTTTATACCGCCCCATACTGATAACAAAATTATCGCGATCATCTGGATCCCGAGTCCGGTATATTTTGCATAGGCATTAACGGGGTTATCTCCCGTTTTTTTCGCCTGGTCTTTCCGGTTGTCTTTCTTTTGAGGCTGTTCCTCCATTTTCTTCAATATCGCTCATTTTACAATTGCCGGAAAACCTTGCTCCTGGTTCAATTGCAAGTTTTGAAGTGCTTATGTCGCCAAGTATACGTGAAGAAGCTTTCAGATTAAGAAGCTGGCTGACGGCTATTTTACCTTCAATTGAACCCGAAACTTCTGAATTTTTACAGGTAATTTCACCGTTGACCTTACCAGTCGGTCCAATTACCACTTTTCCCCTGGTACTGAGGTTTCCTTTGAGAGTTCCGTCAATACGGATATCACCGGTTGATTTAATATCGCCAGTTATATCAGTTCCATTACTGATGAGGTTTATTGTAGTGTTGTCGGGTTCATTAGTCTTTGCCATAATGCTGGAAGTTTATGAAAACAAAATTAACAGAACACAAATATAAAAACTATTAGATACAAAGAGAAGGCGGGGAAAGAATTATAAAGTGAAACCCCCTCTCCTGCTGCGCAGGATCTCCCCCAAATGGGGGAGAGAAAACCTCTCCGTTTGTGAGGATCTTCCTAACCATAAGTGAATTATCCCCCCTTTAGGGGGGACACAGGGGGGTCGTCTACTTTAAATCGTAAGCCCACTTAAGATAGATAGAGCCCCAGGTAAATCCACCACCGAATGCTGCAAGAATGAGAATATCTCCTTTTCTGAGTCTTTTCTCGTACTCCCATAAACATAGCGGAATAGTTGCAGCTGTGGTATTACCGTAATTCTCTATATTGATCATGACTTTTTCAGGAGCAAGGCCCATTCGTCTCCCGGTAGCATCTATAATTCTAAGGTTAGCCTGATGCGGAACGAGCCATGCGATATCTTCAGATTTCAGGTTGTTTTTCTCCATTATCTCGGCAGCAACATCAGCCATATTGGAGACTGCAAATTTAAAAACGCTCTGTCCTTCCTGGTAGATAAAATGTTCTTTTGCATCAACAGTTTCGTGCGATGCAGGTCTGGCTGAACCTCCGGCTTTTATGTGAAGAAATTTCCTGCCTGATCCGTCTGTTTTAAGGATTGAATCCATTATTCCAAATTCCTCCTCAGTAGGTTCAAGCAATACGGCACCTGCAGCATCGCCAAATAGCGGACAGGTCGTCCTGTCGGAATAATCGACAATAGATGACATTTTATCCGCTCCAACAACAATCACTTTCTTATGTTTTCCTGTTTCGATATATGCGGAAGCCGTCTGAAGTGCAAAAAGAAAGCCGGAACAGGCCGCACCAAGGTCAAAGCTGAAGGCATTTTTAATTCCGACCTTATCACAGATTATATTTGCTGTTGCAGGAAAGAACATGTCAGGGGTGACAGTTGCACATATAAGAAGGCTTATTTCATCCGGAGATGTCCCGGTTTTTTCGAGAAGGCCTTTTACCGCCTTTTCCCCCATATCTGAGGTGCCCAGCCCTTCTCCTTTGAGTATTCGTCTTTCCTTGATTCCGACCCTCTGCATGATCCATTCATCAGAGGTGTCAACCAATTTTGATATTTCGTGGTTGTCGAGTCTGTATTCAGGCACCCATGCATTAATGCCGGTGATTGCTGCCCGTATTTTTCCCATTATTAAATTGCTTCTTTAATTTTCTGAGCCAGGTCTGCCTTTACAACATCTCTGGTTTGAAGAATCATGTTCATGATGGCTTTTCTTTTTGAAATTCCATGGCCGATAACAACATTGGCATTAACCCCAACTATAGGAGTTCCTCCGATTGTTTCAAAATCCAGGTTATCGAAAAACTCATCTTTAAGATTCCGGGCTTTGTATAATGAATGAAATGCTTCCGCCTCTTTCAGAACAACATTCCCGACAAATCCGTCGCATACTATCACATCAGACATTGATTCCAGAAAAAGTGAATTTCCTTCAATATTTCCGACAAAATTTATTGAAGGATCCTCTTTCATCATTTCATATGCTGCTTTTACTGCAGGAGTCCCTTTTGATTCCTCTTCCCCGATATTAAGAAGTCCGACAGTAGGGTGGTCTATACCAAACACATACTTGGCATAAAGGGAACCTAAGAGTCCGTACTGCAGCAGTACTTCAGGTTTGCAATCGGGGTTCAGTCCGACATCAAGTATTACAGAATTTCTCCCTGTTATGCAAGGGATAATAGTCACCAGGGCAGGTCTGAGAACCCCGGGAATTGCATTGACCGTATAGCTGGCACCCACAAGCATAGCTCCTGTATTGCCAGCGCTGCAAAAACCATCTATCAGGCTGCTTTTAAGCATCCCGAACCCTACAGCGATGCTCGAATTCTTCTTCTGAGAAAAAGATTTTGCAGGATGATCACCCATTTCTATTACCTGGGTGGTAGGAACTATTTCAAAAGAAGATGGCTCTATTGATAACTCATTCAGTTTTGAATGAATCCTGTCAGCATCGCCAATGAGAACCAGTTTTTCATCTATTGATAAATGGCTGAGGCAATCAAAAGCACCCTCAATAACAGCATCGGGTGCAAAATCACCTCCCATGATATCAACACCGATTTTCATAGTATTTCAGTTATGCAGAACTTATGCAGAAACTTTTTTCTCTACTGCAAGTTTCCCCCTGTAATAACCACACTCCGGGCAAACTCTGTGATACTGTACCGGGGAGTTGCAGTTTGAGCAGGTACCTACTGTAGGTGCTGTTGCCTTATAATGTGTTCTGCGTTTGTCTCTTCTGGTCTTCGAATGTTTATGTTTCGGATGTGCCATTTCAAAATTATTTAATTAATTATTATTAATCAGTTTCTTAAGTTCATCCCATCTGGGATCACTTTCCTTTTCTTCACCTACTATATGTTCCCTGAGCTTTTTGATCATTTCAGAGTCACATTCATTCTCCTTACTACCCCCCCGATGCACTTTCTGTATCGGAAGTGCCAGCTGAATAAATTCGTATAAATACTGCTTTACATCGAGCTCATTCTCATCGGCAGGTATTGTAATCAGATCGGGATCCGAATCATCCCATTCCTTTCCGAACTTAACCAGTAGTTTGTTTTCACTTTCTACAGGCTGAAAGAACATTCCCAGGCATCGGTCACAGCTGACCTTTACCCTTCCGTTGATTTTAAAAATAAGGTCAAAATGAGAAGATCGTTTATCCAGAACTATACTTGCTGAAAGATTACCCTCTTTAATTTCTGATTCCTCAAACTCCTCAAAAAAATCGTCCCCTATCTCAAAATCATAAAGGTGCTGTCCTTCTTTTAATCCGCTGAGCGGTATCGTAAACAACCCGGACATCTCTTTAAATTTTGGTCTGCAAAAATATAAATCCTTCGCTAATTAAAAAAATTATCAACAAAAAAGTAACAAACTAGCTGCAAAAAGACTGTTTACCGACATAAAACAGCTGTTTGCCGAATATTGATGTCCAAAAGTAACCCTGATAAATACATTTGCATCAGGTATCAAAATTACAAAGAAATGAAAGACGCAGAAGAATACTGGGCAAAAAGAAATGAAAGAAGAACCCGAAAAAGAGAAATGAGAGAAAAATACGGGAATTTTGGAAGGCATCATCATCATCCAATGGTAAGTATCGGTCTTTTTCTGATTATTCTGGGGCTGGCATTACTGGTTGCAACAAACGATATGCTTAATCTTGGGAGCATTTCACGCTATTTTACCTGGCAGACTGCAATGATCTTTGTCGGAGTCATTCTACTGGTCAACAGACATTTTACCGGCGGTATATTAATGATTGCTGCAGGATCATGGTTCTTCATCGATGAAGTCTATTACATTATCCCTCCGTTTATTAAAACTATCTATTGGCCCGGAGTAATTATCCTGATTGGATTATCTTACATTATCTCCTCGCTGTTCTGCAGAAAAAAGTATATTAATTAAATTGAAACAAATAAATTTACAACTATGGAAACAAATGAAAACTACAGGGGTGATCAGCATGATTGGAGGAGAGAGTATCATCAACATCATCATCTCTCCGGCAACAGGGCGATCATAGGCGTTATTCTCGTCATTGTTGGACTTTTCCTGGTTATCAGAAACACCGATTTTCTGCCTTCCTATCTCGATAATATCATATTCAGCTGGCCAATGCTTCTGGTGACGATCGGACTAATAATTACTGTTGGTTCATCCGGTGGAAAAACATCGGGTATTGTCGTAATGGCCGTTGGTGCATTCTTTCTTATACCTCAGATCTTCAGGGAGACCTTTCACCTTTATAACCTGTTCTGGCCGTCAATTTTCATTATAGTGGGTATAATATTTATCTTCTCAAGGAGACGAGGGTGGAATCCTGAATCAAACGCCCCGGTTGTTGGGGATGATTATATCGATTATGTACATGTATTCAGCGGCGGTGAGAGGCAGATCGTTTCCCAGAACTTCAGAGGAGGAAAAGCAACCTCAATTTTCGGGGGAAGCGAAATAGATCTGACACAGGCTAAGCTTGCACCCGGGAGATCTGAAATTGAACTGGCATGTGTGTTCGGTGGTGTTACATTAATTGTACCTGACGACTGGTACGTTACTGTTGAAGTAGTTCCTGTATTAGGTGGATTCAGCGATTCAAGAAAAATCAATCCGGGCAGACCGGTTGACACGACAAAACAGCTGGTGATAAAAGGAGCCGTTGTATTTGGTGGCGGTGAAATAAAAAGCTATAAATAATGAAACATCCGATTCTTGAAAAAGGATCAAGTCTATTTCTATGGTGGCTGGTCTGGATCCTGCTGGGTCTGGGCCAGTCACTCATTTATTACTATGCTTACGGCAGTTACACTTTTATAACAATTCCTGAAGGAATCATTTCTGTCTGCATTTATTCGGGGATTGCCCTTATGCTATGGTATCCTTTCAGATACTTTAACCGCACCGGAACAAATCCCGCCGTTCAGATCTTTAACCTTCTTGTTACAGCTGCTATTTCCATTACCTTATGGGTCCTTCTCACCTACTACCTGACATCGAACCTGTTTCCGAAAGACCAGTCATTCCCTTTATACTGGGATGCAACATTGCCCTACAGAATAGGTACCGGTGTATTTATTTTCGGCATGGCAATACTTTCATACTACCTTTTTATCAGCCTTAATGATCTTGCAGAAAAAAAAGCCAGAGAATCAAAACTGGAAACAGTTGTTAAAGAAACTGAACTTAAAATGCTGAGATCCCAGATAAATCCTCATTTTCTTTTCAACAGTCTGAATTCGATCAGTTCTCTTACAATAACTGACCCTGATAAGGCAAGGATAATGGTTATAAAATTGTCAGAATTTCTCCGTTATGCACTCTCACGTAAAGACGAACAACCGGTTACCCTAAGAAGCGAGCTTGAGAACCTCGGGCTCTATCTTGATATTGAAAAGGTCAGGTTCGGAAATAAACTGGTCTCCGAAGCTACGATCCGGGATGATTGTTATGACGTGATGCTGCCCGTTATGTTGCTTCAGCCGATCTACGAAAATGCAATAAAACATGGGGTATATGAAAGTCTTGAAACGGTAAAGATTATCACCAATGCTGAAATACTGAACGGATATCTCAATATTTCAGTCAGTAACAATTTTGACCCCGAATCAATACCAAATAAAGGTACCGGTACGGGATTGATTAATGTGGCAAGGAGAATAGAGCTTGTTTACGGTAAAAGAGGGCTGATAAATACTCAAAAAGAGAACAATATTTTCACTGTCAATATCTCTATCCCAATAAATATAAAGTGAATTATCTGATGAAAATTAAAGCATTAATAATTGAAGATGAGGCTCCTGCAAGGGAGATCATAAAACATTATCTCAAAGATTACGATAATATTGAACTTGCCGGAGAGTGTCAGGATGGATTTTCCGGACTTAAATCAATATCTGAAATTAAACCGGACCTGGTCTTCCTTGATGTCCAGATGCCAAAACTAACAGGTTTCGAACTACTGGAAGTGCTGGATGAAAAACCACAGATCATTTTCACAACGGCATTTGACCAGTATGCTATCCGTGCTTTTGAACTTAATGCTGTCGATTACCTGCTTAAACCATTTCATAAGGAAAGATTTGGCGAAGCTTTGAAAAAGGCTGTTTCAAGACTCTCGATGGAAAAAACAAGATCTGAAGAAAAGGAGGGGAAAACACTGCAGCTTCCCGAACCTCAGGGGCCCATAAACAGGATCGTGGTCAGAAAAGGGAACTCAATCAATATTATTCCTGTCAAACAGATAAAGTATGTTGAAGCCCAGGATGACTATGTTATGATATATCACACCACCGGGAAGGCCCTAAAGCAGCAGACCATGAAATTTTATGATGCCAATCTGCCAAAGGAAAGCTTTGTCAGGATACACAGGTCATATATTGTTAAAATTGAAGAAATTAACCGGCTTGAACCTTATACAAAGGATAATTATGTTGCGGTCCTTCATTCCGGCGACAAGCTTCCGGTAAGCAGGGCAGGATATAAGCATCTGAAGGAAGAGCTGAATTTTTAGTCTGGGGTCCGGGAGTCTGGAAGTTTTGAAATAGCAAATACTTATTGTTTAAGTCTGTTGCATTTGGGGTAATGCCTGAATGATGATGAAATGATTTTATATCTGCGAAACAGGAATTTTGGAACAGGGTCAAAGCCATGAGTACCTCCTGGTCTGCATCTCAGAATCCTTCCGGTTCCGATCCGGAGACCTGTAAGAGGGCCGTGCATTCTCAGGGCATCAAGGGCAAACTGTGAGCAGGATGGCTCATGACGGCATACCTTTGGCAGGAAAGGACCTATCATATACCTGTAAATATGTACAGGAACAGACAGAATAAATGAAATGACCTTACTTAAAATCTTCAGCATGCTGTAAAGATAGCGAAGTAAGTCGGAAGTCCGCTTCGCCATCCGAAGCTATTGCGAAGGATGGGAGTCGGAAGTCGGAAATTGTACTATTTTTGCTGCCTGTCAAATTGGCAATTTATAATTGGATTCTGAATTTGGCAGGATATTTGAAAGATTAGGAAAATAAAAACTAAGGAGGAAAACATATGCTTATATGGGTAATTTTTATAGGATTCATGCTATTAAGTCTGGTTGTAAGTCTTACACTGAAATCAAAATTTAAAAAATATTCACAGATCCCTCTCGATAATGGAATGTCGGGAAAAGAGGTTGCAGAAAAGATGCTCAGGGATAGTGGTATCTATGATGTTAAAGTTGAATGTGTCGAAGGTCAGCTGACAGATCATTATAATCCGGCAAACAAGACTATCAACCTTAGCCAGGATGTTTATTCCGGAAGAAGTGTTTCTTCAGCTGCTGTCGCAGCACATGAAACCGGACATGCAGTACAACATGCAAAAGCATATGCATGGCTTGGATTCAGGTCGAGTCTGGTACCGGCAGTAAGCTTTGCTTCAAAATATGTACAGTGGATACTTCTGGCAGGAATTCTACTTGTTCAGAGATTTCCCGGAATTTTGCTGATTGGTATAATACTTTTTGCTTTTACCACAATATTCAGCTTTATTACATTACCGGTTGAGATAAACGCAAGCAAAAGGGCACTGGCATGGCTTTCAAACTCCGGAATTACGGTGTATCAAAATTATGACAAAGCCCAGGATGCACTTAAATGGGCAGCGTATACATATGTAATAGCCGCTCTCAGTTCGCTTGCAACATTGCTGTATTATCTGGCGATCTTCATGGGAGCCAGGAACCGGTGAACATTTCGGATTTCGGATTTCGGATTGCCCCCTAAATCCCCTAAATGGGGGACTTTGCCATATGAATAATTATTATCAACAGAATTCTTTTTCCTCCCCATTTGGGGAGGTCAGGAGGGGCATTATAAACGGAATATTTAGAAGTTCCATTTCATTCTCAGGAAGCACATATTAATACTGCTTCTGGAAGCTTTCACCTCAGTATTGAAGTGCTGCCAGATAAACGAAACATCCAGATTTTCAGCTACTGAATATTCCACTGAGGCCCCGGCAAAAAAACCATTCAGATCAGGAAGCCACATCCCGGAAACACCTATGTTCAGCAAGGGTATTGCCTGATATGAATATTGCCCGTATGCTGAAAACTTCGAAAAAGCAAGATCTTTGGATGATAGATCGCCTTTATAGAGAGAATCAAAATTTGTGAGTTTTAACGGATCATTACAGTACATTATCTGTAACTGCACTGAAGAATTGTCCTTTAAGACCTTATCAAAACCTGTTGTGAATATCCCTCTCCCGGTTGTATCTGAAAAATGGCTGGCGGGTTGGAACCAGGTTGCCTCTCCCCTGAAAGATATTCCCCCGAAAGAACCAGACCAGCCTGTCCCTGCAACAATATCCTCACCTTGAAAATATCCCGCAAAAAACTGAATATCATAGCTCTTCCTGTTAAACCTGTACAACCCGGCTGCGGTGATTTTATTATCTCTGTCTGATTTAATTGCCACCTCGGCGGTCGATTCTGTACCCGGATAATATTGAATCCTTATCGCATCACTTCCGGGCCGTTCAACATAATCAAAGTCAAATACAGAATAGGCATTGAAAATGTCATTAGGATTCCACACGAGCGTTTGTCCCCAGTTTATCCTCTGCCGGCCTAACTTCACCTGTACTTTTCCATAATTCAAATCCAGCCAGCACCTGTCAATTGATGTGTTCAGAAGAACTGATCTTTCATTTATCAGATTCCATGAAAGATCTGCAACTCCGGGATCAAATCCCGTGCTTGTTGCAAACCATGGGTTGGTTTTTACCATATCACCCATGAACAGCCTGTTGCGTATCTCCAGTCCAAAAGTAATGTTGTCGTTAAAATATGCCTTGAAATTCAATCTGTTATGGATCATGTTCTGGTTGATATAATTCCCTTTTAGCGAGTCGAACATCACACTTTGCATACTGGTAATATAACCGTTAAGTGTGATCTTACCTGGGTCCTGAGGCAATAATTGTATCTGGAAAATAAAAGAAAGAATATAAATAAGCAGAATCTTTTTCATCAGATTGAAGAATTGATGGCTACTCCCTGACATCATCCGAAACGACTTTGCCATCTTCAAGTGTAATAACCCTGTGAGCCATTTTGACGACACGCGGATCGTGGGTTGAAAAGATAAATGTGATCTTTTCTCCATGGTTCAGCTTTTCCATAATCTCCAGGAGGGTCGCAGCGGATTTTGAATCGAGGTTCGCTGTTGGTTCATCAGCAAGAACGAACTTCGGTCTTGACGCCAGTGCCCTGGCAACCGCAACTCTCTGCTGCTGGCCTCCCGATAGCTTCCCGGGTCTGCTGTTCTTCCTTTCAAGAAGCCCGACAGCTTTCAGTAATTCATCAGATCTTAACTCCCTGTCGTGCTTTGACCATTTCTGCAACGACATAATGAATTCCACGTTCTCTTTTGCAGTAAGAACAGGAACCAGGTTATATGCCTGAAACACAAAGCCTATATTATTCAGCCGGAAATCTATGAGCCCAGAGGGTTTTAGTGTCGAGAGGTTGGTACCTGCAATAACAATCTCCCCTTCTGTTGGCATGTCGAGGCCGCCAATCAGGTTAAGCAAGGTTGTTTTACCAGAGCCGGATGGTCCGACAATTGCCACAAATTCTGCCTCATCAAAAGATAATGTCACTCCGTCAACTGCTTTTACAGCAATTTCTTCTTCATCGTATACTTTGTGAACTTCTTTTATATCTATTACCTTCATATTGGGTCTTTTTTAAGCTGAATTATTCTGTTCTTATTGCCTCAACCGGAGCAAGATTAAGCGCTTTACGGGCAGGCCAGACAGAGGAAATTATTGCAGTTATAATAACCATTACAATTATTAATGCAAAGTATGAAGGGGAGATTACAGGATATACTCTTGCAGCAAATCCTATTGCCTCAAAACCTTCTCCCCATGAAGAGAAATAGATCCCGTTTCTGCCCAGAACGGCCACAAGAAGCCAGCCCGCAAATATCCCTGCGATTGCACCAACCAGTGTCAGAAATACTGTTTCAAGCATTATCATATTGAAAATCCGCTTTCTGTTCATCCCGATTGCCATCAGCATTCCAAGTTCTTTCGTCCTTTCAAGAATTGCCATCATCATTGTATTAATTATCCCGAATGCCAGGGCAAGCATAATTATTCCGACGAAGATGACATAATACATTATCATGAAATCATTCATCATTGCTGCATCAGGAGCAAGTTCTTTCCAGGTGCTGACTTTATTTTTGCCAGAAATAAGCTCCAGCTTTTCCTTCACTTCTTCACATTTCTTTACATCCGAAAGAAGAAATGCAAACTCATGAATAAGTTGTGAAGTTCCCCCGTATAGTTCCAACAGGTCATCAGAATTTATATAGACTGTCTGCTGATCAAATCCTGTATTTGTGGTCTTATAGATCCCGCAAACCCTGAAGGTCCCCTGAACAGGATTGCCATTCAGATCTGATAAGGTAACCTGAATTTTATTCCTGATCCTGTAATCGAGCGAACTGTCCATAATTGTCTTGCCATAATCATCGAGCTGTCGACGAGTGAGCTTTTCCTTCAGGGCATTACTGAAGTCCTTTGGGGATCTGAATCTAATACCATAAATGTCTTTTAATGCGATAGTTACCTTCTCCGGGATATTAACCTCTTTTAATTTACTGAGCACCTCATCTCTGAGACAGTACTGCTTAAGTTTTAGTAGTTCGGCTGTTTTATCGCTTATCAGAATGGTTCCTGGTGCGTTCTTTTCCAGATACTTACCTCCCCCCCGGACAATTCTTTTATATATCTCTGTTACATCCTTTTCTTTTTCCGGATCAATACCATAAATGAAAACCCCTGTGTTTGCCCAGGAGGTGTTTGCCATCGCGACAACTTTTGACCTGATGACCCATCCGGATATTTCATTGATCTTTCCGGCTTCTGAAATTATTTCCGGAGCTTTATCGACAGTAAGCTGTATCTCCTCATTCTTCAGATAATCGGAATTATGTATTTGAATATGTGATGCCTCATTATAGATTGCATCATGCAGCCGTTGTTCAATCCAGCCCTCCATGATCGCTATCAGCATCACGCCTGAGATGATGCCCAGAGCAACAGCGATAATGACAGTCAGGCTTCTGTTCCTGTTCCGCCACACGTTCTTCCAAGCGATTGATATAGTCATACCCGGTAGTTTTTCAGCTCCGTAAAGCCTCAATTTCCTTTAATTTTGAAATCTTCCTTATCGGATAAAGTGTAGCAACCAGAATCATAATAAATACTATTACAGCCTGCCAGTAGAAATATGGACCAAACCAGGCTGTTGGCATTACTGCATCCCATCCGTAATCCTCCATCATTTTGCCAAGTTCACCCCTTAGCAATATCGGATTGTAATAGAAATAAAGTATGAACGGGGCGCTTGCCAAAAGTCCTGCAATAAGACCAATTAAGCCCATCATTATCATTTCTGTGACAATAATTCTTTTCAGTCTTTTTTTCTGCATTCCGATTGAGATCATAACGCCAAATTCCCTTTTCCTCTCAGCCATCATCATAAGTACAGTGCCGAATATCCCGAAGAAAATGATGAAATAAAGCATGGCCAGTGTTGCCATGCCGGTCTGACTATCTCCCTGTATCTGCTGAACAAGAACAGGGTTAAGATCTTCCCATGTCTTTACCAGGGTCGATTTATCGGAAAGAAGTTGTGAAATATTTTCCCTTGACCTTTTTAAAACTCCGGCAGACCTTCCGGTCAGGTTGATTGCCAGAGAGGTAATTTTCCCTTCAGTCTGAAAGAACCTCTGGGCAGTCGGGATAGTCATAATAATAAGTTTATTATCAATGTCAGGAGAAGGCATTTTAATAATCCCCCTGACAGGAAACAGCCCCGCGGCTGAGGCCCCATGATAACCCTGCCCCATAAGTATTACCGTATCACCGACATTCACTTTGAGATATGTAGCAAGCTTATCAGAAACCATGACACCGGAATCAGGGTTTGAAAGATATCTGTTGGTCGCTTTGCTTTCTTCAAGTATCACAGACATATAAGAGTTTCTTTCATCTTCCGAAAGATCCAGGTCAAGGTCTAGTCTTGATGTCGAAGAATAGGAATTCCCGGAGACCTGGTTTAACTTTTTCAGAACAGACTCATGGAATTGGCCTGATATCTTGAGTTTATTAATAAGCCTTTGTGTGATTTTATATTTTACAAGCTTGCTTTCAGGATTAGAAAACTTCTTTTCCTTTTCAGTATCAACAGCAAGAACAATAACCCCTTTTGTCTGGTTTCCGCTGGAGGCAAGAGCAAAAGATTCGATATGCGGAGCAGCCGAAACAACGTTTTTCACTGAAAATATCTTTTCAAAAAGAGAATCGCTGTAATCAAACGAATAATCCAAAGAAGGATTGTCCTGAAATTCCTTATGCTGGATCTGAAGATAACCTGAATATGATTCGATGAAATTCTGAATCATCCTGTCATAGCTGCCGAGCTGGTATGATCTCATTACAACGGCAAAGAAGACGGCAAAGAAGACTGATGAAGATGTAATGAGAGTTCTTCTTTTGCTTCTCCACAAATTCCGCCAGGCAATTTTGAGATCCTCTTTCATCGCACCCTTTTCATATTTTGCTGGGAAAAGAAGCTGTCTTCAACAGGAACATTAAACCTGATTTCCTTTATTATCACAACTGTTTTGTTACCCTTTTCTTCAGCCGGGATCAGCTCAAGTCGGGTCGGAATAGAACGACCATCCATTAGTTTAATCTCAGAGCCCAGCTCTGTTCTGACCAGAGCCCCATCCTCATCATACAGCTCGGCTTTCAGTATATTGAAATCCTTTTTGTCAACCCACCAGATCTGGTGACCCCATACCACCTTTGCTTCCGGTTTTGCAGTCATTTTAATCTTATTGCATAAACTGCCATTGATCGTTTCTTCTTCCACAATTTCATGCGTATAGTCCTTTACAACAGATGATTCTTTGAGAATGTCATCGTTTGTATAATCGGAACCCATCCATCCCTGAGACATCATTGAAGGAGGAAGCTTAATAAGTCTGTTTATTGCCGGGTTCCAGGTCCACATCTCCTGCTCTCTTTTGAGAAAGGTCTGCCCTTGATCACGCGCAGGGGCAGTTATCAGAGTAAGCGAATTCTCGCGTCCCTGAGACCAGCTTTTAAATTCCACTTTCCGTTGCCATGTGGGACGGATTACGGTCATTTCCATAGTGCTTATACCTGAGCTTTCACCATTGAATCTGTCGTCTGCTTTCTTAATAATTTCTGTGGCAGACAACTGCTGGGCAGGAACCCATCTTGAAACCAGAAGTAATACTCCTGTAATTAACCAGCTTTTCATAATTTACTAACTGACAACAAATAAAGTTATTCATTTTTCGTTTTATAATTATCATCTATCCGGTAAAAAACAAATATTTGATAGTGGTAGATGATTTATTCTTAAAAGATTTTCTATCTTTAACAGGTTGTATTAAAAACAATTCTACGATGGCAAGTCTCAAGTTTTTACTGGGAATGATCCCCGCTACTTCTAAAATTGAGCAGGAAGAAAAAGCTCTTGTTGCAGAGTATGAAAAGCTGCAGGCTTTTTCGGATTCTGATCAGTTAAAGAGATACAATGAACTGAATACGAAGGTCAGTTCTTCCGATTTTATTCAGAAGAAGAAAGACATTGAAGGTCTTCAGTATAAAAGCTCTGACGAATATGCTAAGGAAAAAGAATATATTTCCCTGAAAAAGTCAAAGGATATTGTCCTTTATTTCAAGACGTTCGAAGGCGAAGCACTGAAGAAATTCAATGCCCTTGACGGGTCTGAGAAGATCAGCAAATTTGAGGCGCTTGAAAAACTTGTCCAGTCTTCAGATTTCAGGGAAAAAAGCAAGACAAAAGAATTTAAGGAAAGTGAAGATTTTAAAAAGATCGATGAATATAAACAGCTGAAAGGCAGTCAGGAGATTAAAGATTATTACAAATTCAAAGCCTCCAGGGAGCTTGCAAACTATAAAAGTGTTGCCGGATCAAAGAAGCTCGATAAACTTGCAGAGCTTAAAACCTACACTGAATCAAAAGAATTTGCAGAGAAAAAAGCATATCTCCTCGACAAGAAAAGATTTGAAAAGACCGACATGTTCAAGGATCTTGAGGAATTCGGAAAGCTTAAAAAAGATCCTGACATAATCTGGTATTTCAAGGTTAAGGATTCAAATAAATTCGATATTCTGAAGCACCGTGAGCTTTTATTCAGTGAGGAATTTGATTCAGACAAGCTTGATACAAAAAAATGGCTCACCAACTACTACTGGGGAGAGAAGCTTCTTCATGACAGATACTCTGTTGAATCCGATCTTCACTTCTATACAGAAAAAGATAATTTCCAGCTCGGAGGAAGCAATCTTAAAATTGTTACCAAAGCTCAGAAAATCAAAGGTAAAGTATGGTCAGCTGCTCATGGATTCAACCAGAAAGATTTTGACTATACATCCGGCATTATTAACTCCAGCATCAGTTTCAGACAGAAATACGGAGTCTTCTCCGCAAAAATAAAACTCGGTGACCCTGGTGCAAAAAGCGCATTCTGGCTCCTGGCTGACAAGATCACACCACATATCGATATTTGCAGGACGTCCAAAGGAAAAGTATGGTTCGACTTATTTTCCTCTGTAAGCAACTCCGCAAAATCTTCCATAGGGTCAAGGTATGCTAACGATCATTACATCTTTACACTTGAATGGACAGCAAGTTCTCTCATCTGGAAGGTTAATGGCGTTGTTGCGTTTCAGCAGACTGAAAATGTTCCTCAGGAACCTATGTATATTAACCTGGCCGGCGGCCTCGACAAACCAATTTCCGGATCTTCCACAATGGAGATTGACTGGGTTAGGGTGTATCAGGTTAAGAGCTAACACTCTCTTCTGATTAGTAGTATTTCTCTTTACAGTAACAGCACCCTCTCCGCTTCGCGGTTTCTCCCCCCAAGAGGGGAGAGAATACCTCTATCTTTTTGACGGTCTCTTTAAATAACAAGGCATTATCCCACCTTCCAGTGGGGACAAAGGGGGGGCGCCTCAGGCAAGACAGCCTTTCATAGTGTTCCTGTGCCCTTGCCTGGCAACCTAAAGATTTCCTGTCTTCCCTGTAACATTTTCCCTTTTCATCCGTCTTTGCATTGTAATCCGGGTTATGACAGTAAAAGAATACAACAGATCTGTCGATGAGTTTGCAGATGCAGTTTACAGGTTTATCCGTTCGGACCTGAAGGATGAATCGCGTGCAAGAGACATTGTACAGGATTCTTTTGAGAAACTCTGGAGACATGTTACAGAAATTGAGTATGCAGTTGTTAAATCATGGCTGTTCACCGCCGCTTATAACAACATGATCGATATAATCAGGAAGGAAAAGAGAATAACACATGTAGATGTACTGCCAGACAGGGACTTCACATATGAAAATCCTTCCAGTGATCTCAATGAGATCCTGCATGAAGCTGTATCCAGGCTGCCCGAACAGCAGCGAACATCTGTCCTTCTGCGTGATTATGAGGGTTATAGCTATAAAGAAATTGGAGATATGACCGGACAGACCGAAGCACAGGTTAAAATCAATATTTACCGGGGCCGACTGGCCTTAAAGAACTATATAGGAAAAGTCGAGACAGTGATCTGATATGAAGCCGAACAGGACAAATTACGAAATGTGGATCATCGATTATCTTGATGGAAAGCTTGACCAGGACAATGTCAGGGAGCTTTTCATTTTCCTTGAACAAAACCCTGATCTGAAGGATGAATTCACTGAACTTCAAAATACTGTCTTAACATCAGATATATCCTATTCCGGGAAAAACCTCCTTAAGAAAAGAGTTACTGAAATTCCAGACCCGCAGTTTGAGCTTCTCTGTGTCGCTTCTTCCGAAGGAGATATAACTTCTGAACAGAAAGAGGAGCTGGCGGAAATCATTTCCGCTTATCCCGATAAAAAGAGAGACCTGGAATTAATAGAAAAGATCCGTCTTGTCCCGCCTGCAATCAGATTTCCCCGAAAAGCTTCCCTGAAGCATTTTACTCTTCAGCAAAAAGTCATAAGACTCTCTCTGGCTGTGGGAAGTGCTGCTGCCGGCATCGCTGTTTTAATGTTCCTCTTTAATACTTCTGGTATTAATAATGATGATCAGTCTGTAACGATTGCCCGAAACTCTTCATCCGGCAAATTTGAAACACCTGTCCGGATTAAAAAAGAAGAACCAGTTATAAGAAAGGAAATAGCCATAAATAACCTGGGTCCAAAAACAGATATTAAAAATCCTCTGGACCAGGAAATCACCGCAAAAAAGTCAGACACTATCTTTCTCCCTGCTATTACCGATTCGGTCGTAATTCAGCCTGACATGAACCGGGTGAAGCTGACCAGAGCAGAATTTATTCATGAAGTCAATATCCCGGTTGCAGATATCTCTTCCGGACTGAAATTGGCGTCTATATCTCTGAAACAAATCCCTGTAACTTTTGAGAAACCTGGTGTCAGCGGGTACTTTGCACTGTTTGTGAGGGAAAAGATCCTGAAATCAAAAACACCCGAAACAGGGAACCTGAAAGGTTATGAGGTAGCAGAGACAGGAATATTAGGATTAAACAAGTTGCTTGGCTGGGATATGTCACTAAAGCAAAACCGGAACGAACAGGGGGAGCTTAAATCCCTTTATTTCAGCTCCAGAATAATAAAGTTCAATACTCCTGTGAAAAAAGTTATGGCCTCCCTGTAACTTTTCTGTTATCATTGCCGTCCCAGCATTAAATAAATAATTCTTGACACATGAAAAAGACTGGAACAATTCTACTGATGTTAATGATAGTGTTTAATCTTTCCGCACTTGGACAGGTGAAGGAGACAAACAATAATCAAACAACTGTTGCATCAGATACAAATGACAATACAAAAGTCATAATCGGGGACGACCTGTTAAAAATCGAGAACAGCAAAGAGGCCCTGAAAGTAAGAGCCGGGGACCGGGGCATTAATATTCTGGAATCACTTGAAGGTGGTCACAAAGTTTCTTTCGATAACTTTTCCCTCAAAAAGAATGAAGGAAATGAAGATGACAAAGATGAACAAAAGGCAGAAAGAAGGCAGCGTTTTACGGGTCACTGGGCTGGATTGGAGCTGGGATTTAACAACATAGTGACAGCCAGCAACAGCCTTACAATGCCTGCTGATATCAATTATATGAGCATGCATTCCGCGAAATCTGTAAATTTTAACCTGAACTTCTCTCAGTTAAGCATAGGAATTGCAAGGCATGCAGGGTTTGTGACCGGACTCGGGCTTAACTTCAATAATTACAGGTTCGATGGGAATTTCAATATACAAAAGCTAGATGATGGAACTATTGATTCTCTCTCTCCCCTGGGTACACTTAAAAAATCAAAGCTTGCAACTATTTATCTTACCCTGCCAATATTATTTGAGGTACAGATACCGGCAAATCATAACAGGATCCATGTTGCTGCAGGAGCAATTGGTGCAGTAAAATTGAGTTCACACTCAAGAATGGTTTTTGAAAACGGACCAGATGTTAAAAATTACAGTGACTTCAGCCTGAATATGCTGAGGTATGGAGCCACTGCACGTATTGGATATGAAAACCTGCACCTTTATGGAACCTATTATATGACACCACTTTTCAAATCGGGTATGGGCCCCGGAGGATATGACCTGTATCCTTTCGAAATAGGGGTTTCCCTTACATTCAGGAATTGATACAAGAATAAATAAAGGAACCTCCATTTCCTGACAGTAATATCAGCCGTTTTTGACCACAGAGAACACATCCAGCCATCCGGCGGTTGTGTTCTCTGTGTTTTGTGCTCATTGATATTAAAAATAATATATTTGCATTACTCTGAAAGTAATATCAATGGAACCAGCCTTCCTGACACCACGGGAAATAAGACGTTACCAGAAGCAGATCATTCTTCCGGAAATTGGTATTGAAGGACAGGAAAAACTCAAGAAATCAAAGATTCTGGTTGTAGGAGCAGGTGGTCTCGGTTGTCCGGTTCTGCAATATTTGTCAGCCGCCGGGACAGGCTGCATCGGAATTGCGGAGTTTGATATGGTTAACGAATCAAATCTGCAGCGTCAGGTATTATACGGATCAATGGATGTAGGAAAGCTGAAATCGATAATAGCAAAAAACAGGCTTGAGCATCTTAATTCATTTACCCAATTTGAGGTCTTTAATCTTAAGATCGAACGCCCCAACGCAAATAACATAATCAAAAACTTTGATGTTGTTGTAGATGCGACTGATAACTGGGAGGCAAGATATGTGATAGATGAAGCCTGCTCTTCCCTCGGAAAGCCGATGGTTCATGGTGCCATTTATAAAACTGAAGCCCAGGTATCTGTATTCAATTATAACGGGGGACCATCATACAGTTTTTATAACCCGGAACAAGACGGAATGAATATCAGAAATCCCAATCCGGCAGATGTCGGACTTATGGGTGTTCTTCCCGGGATAACTGGAACAATGATGGCAAATGAGGTAATTAAAATCATCACCGGAACAGGCCAGGTACTCTCGGGAAAACTTCTGGTTTTCAATATCAATGATTATTCTTCAAAAATTATTGAAATTGAAACAGACCTGGAGACTAAATAAGAAAAGGATAAATTAAGAACTCAACATTTCACAAAATCATGCGACTGCTTCTTATCAGCAACTCGACAAACCCCGGAGAAAAATACCTCGATTATCCAAAGGAAAATATCAAGAAATTTCTGGGGGATAAACCGGTGACAGCACTATTTATACCATATGCTGCTGTGACATTTTCATACGATGAATATGAAATAAAGGTTGCTGAAAGGTTCCGTGAGATCGGACATGATGTTATTTCCATTCACAGGCTTAATGATCCCGTCGCTGCTGTTAAAAACGCTGAAGCAATAGTTGTTGGAGGTGGGAATACCTGGAAACTGCTGAAGATGATTCAGGAAAACAACCTAATCCAAAATGTTCGTGAGAAAGTATTGTCGGGGACTCCCTATATCGGCTGGAGTGCTGGTTCAAATGTTGCCTGTCCGACTATCAGAACTACCAATGATATGCCTGTAATTCAACCCGACTCATTTCATTCCTTTAATCTGGTCCCATTCCAGATAAACCCCCATTATCTTGATGCAAATCCGGCTGGCCATGCCGGAGAAACAAGAGAGCAGCGGATACTTGAGTTTATAGAAATGAACCCTGGTGTAAATGTGATCGGCTTAAGAGAAAGCACAATGCTTCTGATAGAAAATATGTCAGTTAAGCTGGTCGGCCCTCATAAGGCCAGGTTGTTTTGTAAGGGAACACTCCCTGTGGAATTGGATCCGGAAAAGGATCTCTCTTTCCTGCTTAAATAATTTTACGTTCAAAATAGTTTAATTTTGCCCCCGGAAATATTTCCAGACCGGTCAAAACTGGCTTCTTGAAAACAGCATTGAAAATAATCAAATGGTTTGCAATTGTACTTTTAATTTTAATTGCACTTCTTGCCGGCGCATCTTATTTCCTGCAGGATAAGATAGTGTCATTATTTATCAACTCGGTCAATAAAACGCTGACAACCAGAATTGAAACGGGCAAAGTACATTTTTCACTTATTTCAAGATTCCCTAAGGCTTCGGTAAAATTTGAAAATCTGCTTGTCCATCCCTCTCAGAATTTCGATAAGTCACAGTTCGGGAACATCAGCACAGATACGCTTCTGTTTGCCAGATCAGCTGTTTGTGAATTCAGTGTCAGAGATATAATAAACAGTCATTACAATATTGAAGATATTACAGTTAATAATGGACGGCTTTATCTGCTTTCAGACAGTTCCGGAGGAATAAATTATGATGTTTCTGCTAAGACAGTTTCTTATGGTTCTGAAAGCAACTTTGAACTTAATCTTGAAAAAATAAGCCTTAACAATATAGGGGTCGTGTTTAGCAATAAAGCCAATTCACTTTTAGTGGGCGGGATAATAAAGAATGGCAAATTAAAAAGCAGGATTTCAGGCACCTACCTGGATCTTTCGGCAAGTTCCGCTCTTCAGATCCAGAAGCTCGAGATCTTCCCCATATACCTGAGAACAGCAGTTTCAGCATCTGTTGATCTGAATCTGCATAAATCCGACAGCGGGTACACCTTCAGAAAAGGGATTCTGAAAATCGACAATTTCAATCTCAATATCGCAGGAAACATCTCAAATGAGAACAACCTTAATCTTAAAATCTCCGGGAAAAATATCGATATCTCCAGGATTAAAAAATACTTTACACCAGAATACCAGAAGCGCTTTTATGAATATGATCCTTCCGGGATCCTGAGAATTGATGCAGTCTTTTCAGGGTTTATCGACAGAACTCACACTCCGTCAATAAAACTTAGTTTTTCTTTGGAAAAGGGGCACGTGGCATATAAAAAGTCAAAAATAAAGCTGGATAATATTTATTTCTCTGGCAGCTATACCAATGGCAGATACAGATCTGCCAGGACGAGCAGCCTCATACTAACGAAATTTGGTGCATCCCTGGGGTCTGCAGACAATACCGGAACATTCAGATTAGATAACTTCATCAACCCGCGGATTTCATTATCATTAACCGGGAAGGTCTTCCCTTCAGAGCTTTCAGAATTTTTCAATATTAAAGAGCTTAATGGTTCAGGAGGTAATGCAGATTTCACCATAAAACTGGCAGGAGCGCTGATATTTAAAGAGAAATATTCCCTTTCCGATTTACTGAAGTTGAGGCCTGAGGCTGAGATTAATTTTAACTCTGTGACACTGGATCTTGATTCAAGCAAGGTATTACTTAAGGATATAAACGGGAAGATGAAGATCGGAAGGAATGTGAGGGCTGAAAATGTTTCATTTTTCAATAAAGATCAACATTTTACAATTGATGGAGATTTCATCAATCTTCCGGCATGGATTGCCGGTCAGAATGTTGTTCTGAAGGTCTATTCTGATGTTGCTGTAAAAGATCTTCGGCCTGAATTTTTCTTGCGAGATTCGTCATCCGCTACCTCAGAAAAAAAAGCATTCAGGTTTCCTGAAAATACAGAACTGGATATTAATCTGAATGTTGAAAACCTCAGATATGAAAAGATCTTCGCGGATAATTTAAAAGCTAAGGTTCTCTACCGGCCGGGCCTTCTCTCATTTAAATCTTTGGATATTAATGCCCTCGACGGGAATATCTCAGGTGATTGTTTTCTTGCCCGGGGAGAAAAAGACACTTTTATTTCGCACGGTAATTTCGATTTTGATGGTATAGATATATATAAAGCCTTCACTGCATTCAATAACTTCGGGCAGAGCTTTATTAAGGCAGAAAACCTGTCTGGTTCGCTGTCAGGGAAACTATCCCTCCTTATCCCGCTTGATCAAAAGCTGGAACCTTTATCCAAAGGGGTAACAGCTGAGGGTAAGTATGTTATTACTGACGGCGCTCTGACAAATTTTGAGCCCGTTAAGAGCCTTTCACAATTTATTGAGATCTCCGAACTGGAAAACATCCGGTTTTCAAAGCTTGAAAATGATTTCTACATTAAGAACCGATATGTGGTCGTTCCTCTTATGGATATTAAATCCTCCGCAGCCGATTTTACAGTAAGCGGGCAGCATGGGTTTGATAATGATTATGAATACCATGTCAAAACCTATTTGTCTGTATTGTTGAGCAAAAAAGCCAAAAAGAGTAAAAAGTCAAATGAAGAATTCGGGGCAGTTGAGGATGACGGACTTGGCCGTACTTCTGTGTTTCTGAAAATAACCGGGAAGGATGAAAATCTGAAGGTTGCTTACGATCTTAAAGCGGCAGGGGGAAAGATAAGGCAGAATTTTAAATCCGAAAAGGAGAGCCTGAAAACAATACTGAACAAGGAATACGGATGGTATAAAAAGGATTCCACTCTTAAACAGGAAGCAGCGACGTCAAAGCCAAAATTCAGGATTGAATGGGATGACAGTGATTCTACAGAGATAAAAACAGATACAGTTGTTGTCAAAAAGGAGAAAGGAATAAACTCTATCTTTAAGAAGAAAAAAAGCGGCTCCGGGGCAAACTGAAATTAAATTGAATATCTATTACCGAAATACTCTATGGAAGCTGTTGCTTCTTCTTTTTGCAGTCATAATCGGTCTGTTTACTCTCCTTTATACCCAAAGCCTTGTAAGCAGCCTCAAGACTGAAGAAAAAAAGAAAGTTGAACTTTGGGCTGAAGCAACAAGGCAATTGATCAGCAGCGCTGAAAACAGCCAGAACCTGGCTTTC
>JAHEYW010000003.1:0-14516 GCA_023251395.1 Bacteroidales bacterium | reverse complement strand
ACAGACGGTTCTGACAGTATCATTTCAGTGAAAAACCTTGATTCACTGAAAACCAAAGATCCCCGTTTCCTTCAAGCTGAGCTTCTCAGAATGAAAGAACATTCCGAGCCGATTTTAATAAATATCGGAGGCGATAAAATAAGCAGGATCTACTACAGGGAAAGCACAATTCTAAGAAAACTATCCTGGTTCCCATATGTTCAGCTGAGTGTTATTCTTCTTTTTATCCTTGTATCCTATCTTGCTTTCAATTCATCGAGAAAAGCGGAACAAAACCAGGTGTGGGTTGGTATGTCTAAAGAAACAGCACATCAGCTGGGGACCCCGACCTCTTCTCTGGCAGGGTGGATTGAAATACTCCAGATGAAGCATCCGGAAGTTACGGTTACAGAAGAATTAGCCAGGGATCTTTCAAGACTTGAAAAAATTGCCGAGAGGTTTTCCAAAATCGGATCGAGACCAGATCTCGCTGATGAAGATATCATCGAAGTAATCAGACAGACAACAGATTATCTGAAATCAAGGACTTCTTCAAAAGTTGTTATCATGACTGATCCCGGGAATATTGAAGAACTCAAAGTCCCGATTAATGCCGCTCTGTTCAGCTGGGTCATTGAGAATGTAATCAAAAATGCAATTGACGCCATCACAGGAGAGGGTGAGATAATGATAAATATTTCAGAAAGTGAATTTGCTGCGATAATCGATATAGAAGACAACGGAAAAGGGATTTCAAAATCGGCCCATAAACGAATATTCAAACCTGGCTATACCACAAAAAAAACCGGCTGGGGTCTCGGCCTTTCCCTTGCAAAACGAATTATCGAAGAATACCATGGCGGGAAAATCTTTGTACGCCATTCAGATATCGGTAAGGGAACGGGGATCAGAATCGTCATGAAGAAAGGGACTTAGGGAAGGGAGATGGGGAGAGGTGGAGCGGGGGAGACTTAGAGACTGAATGTTTATATTTGTTTCGCGAAATCAGGTATATGGAACGTAAGGAAATAGAGGTAATGGCCCCGGCAGGGTCGTATGATTCTCTGGTGGCAGCAGCGCAGGGTGGTGCTGATTCTGTTTATTTCGGAGTGGAACAGCTCAACATGAGAGCTGGTTCTTCCAATAATTTCACCATAAACGACCTCCCCGATATTGTCTCAATATGTAAGGAAAAGGGACTGAAAAGTTATCTCACCCTCAATGTTATTGTATATGACAATGAGATACAACAGATGAAGGAGATAGTTGATGCTGCAGCGAAAAGCGGTGTAACGGCAATCATAGCTTCAGATCTGTCTGTGATAAACTACGCATTTTCAAAGGGTGTTGAAGTTCATCTGTCAACCCAACTGAATATCACCAATATCGAGGCAATCAAATTTTATTCTCAATGGGCCGATGTTGTTGTTCTTGCCAGAGAACTGAATCTTGACCAGGTCAGACAGATTACCGAATCGATAAGGGACGAAAACATCAGAGGTCCAAAGGGGGAGCTGATCAGGATTGAGATGTTTGCCCACGGAGCCCTTTGTATGGCAATCTCCGGCAAATGTTACCTCAGCCTTCACGAGAATAATAAATCAGCCAACAGGGGGGAATGCTATCAGACGTGCAGAAAGGCATACATCGTTTCTGAAAAAGAGAGTGGAAATGAGCTTGAGGTCGATAACGAATATATAATGTCGCCCAAAGACCTGTGCACAATCGGATTTCTTGACCAGATAATTGAAGCCGGGACCAGGGTCCTTAAGATTGAAGGCAGAGCAAGGTCGGCAGAATATGTAAAAGTTGTCTCTGCCTGCTATGATGAAGCAATAAAGTCCATTTCAGATGGAACCTTTTCAGAGGGAAAAATCACAGACTGGACAACGAAACTTTCAACTGTATTTAACCGCGGTTTCTGGAATGGCTATTATCTTGGCCAGAAGATGGGGGAATGGACCGGAAGCTATGGATCAAGTGCAACAATGAGGAAACTCTATATCGGAAAGATAACCAACTATTTCACGAATATCGGAGTTGCTGAAATCAAGCTGGAATCCGGGGATCTTGAAAAAGGAGAAAAAATCATAATTACCGGGCCTACAACAGGTGTTGTCGAATATACAACTGATGAAATAAGAGTTGATCTGAAAGTGACTGACAAGGCATTAAAAGGAGAATTATGTTCAATAAAATCTGACGTTTATCTAAGGCGGTCAGATAAGGTTTATAAATGGATTGAAGCAAAGAGAGTAAAGAAAAACAAAGAGAATTAGCCTGCGATTCCGGAAGCAGCCTTCAGTATTTTATTCACATTGACGGATATTTCATCCGTATCTGTTTCAATATAATTTATTTGCTCTGTTTTTCTCTTCTTAAGACCGTACATATATGTCTTGTCGTAATACTCTAAAGTTATCTCAATAGCTCTGGCAAAGTTTGCTGCTTCTATCTCACTTATTGCTTCTTGCGTATTATCCCCCCCTAATCTTTTCGAAATACGTTTTACAGATTGCTGCAGCTCTTCTTTTGAGTATTGTGAATATTCCCTGAGAAGCCTTGGCATTCTGGTTTTAATATCCATAATAATTGCAATTACCGGGGCTTCTCTGAGATTATTGAAAAACTGGTCGGGCATGAAAACGGTTCCGATATTCTTGCTCTCATCTTCAAGCCATATAACATCCTTTTTATCTGTCTTTCCCAGCTCATGGAAAAGCATGTTTGCAAAATGTTCGGAGGAGGGTTGTTTTGGTTGCCCGAGTGATCCAAAAGCAGAGCCCTTGTGACAGGCAATTCCCTCCAGGTCAATAACCTGATTACCAAGACTTTTTATTAGTCTAAGGATTTCTGTTTTGCCACTTCCTGTTAAACCACCTAAAACAATGTATTTTCTTTTTTGAGATAAATTCTCCAGAACATGGTGCCGGTATGATTTGTATCCTCCATCAAGAACCCGGGTTTCAATATCGCCAAGTGAAAACAGCCACGACATTGCTTCTGACCTCATCCCGCCTCTCCAGCAATGAACGAGCAGTTTATTATCCTTTGCAGCTTCAAGAGCCTGCCCGAGCTTCATGTTCATGGATGGCCCGGTTAACTGGAGCCCTTTTAATATTGCTTTTGTTCTTCCTTCATTTTTATAGCTGATCCCAACGGCTTCTCTTTCCTTGTCATCAAATAGAGGGATATTGATTGCTCCTGGTATATGGCCGTAAATGAACTCCGAAGGAGAGCGGACATCAATTATGGGGATTGATTCCGAAAGTTCAAGGAATTCAGAAGTCGGTATTTTATTGTTTCTGTCCATCCCTGGCCTTTAGCCTGATAATAGTTTTTACAATTTGTTTGTTCCTGTTTTTGAAACAATAGAAAGTTAAGATGGCAGGCCTGATTAACGGAAATATTTTGCAAAGAGTTTTTTCAGATCTTCAAGCCTCACTGGTTTTGAGATAAAATCGGTTATTCCGGATAGCTCGGCCTTCCTCCTTGAGTCAGGCATATTGTCGGCGGTATATGCAACAATAATACACGTTTTATCGTGTTCAAGTATCCTTCTTGTCGATTCATAGCCATCCATCTCAGGCAGTACCATGTCCATGAATATCAGATCGTATCTTTTTTCAGTCGCTTTGATATAAGCTTCATAACCATCTTCAACTATTTCACATGAATATCCCAGAGCTCCAAGCATTTTCCACATGGTGATCTGGTTAAGTTTATTGTCCTCAACCAGAAGGATCTGGATATCCTTTTTCAGGTCTTCTGTGGCAAGTACATCCTCTTTGCTGCCGATATTAACGAATTCACTCATGAGAATGTCATGTAAATCGCTCATATCTATAGGTTTGACCAGATAATGATCTATGCCATAATTTATACTTCTGACATAATTGCCTTTCAGATCATTGGAGCTTACTATCAACATTATAAAATTCTGAGTAAGCTTGTTTTCCCAAAGATCCTTGGCCACTTCAAAGCCGTCAAAATCCTCATCATCAAGAATAATAATGACTTTGTATTTTTCAGTTGGAAGGGTAAGATTAGCTTTTATCTGCCCTATTGTTGACTTTTGAAATGTAGTGACTGACGAGGCAAGTCCAAGTTTATGAATGTTGATCATCAGATCTTCATCCCGGTTATGACTTCCGGATATTATGAGTGTCCTGATCTGATTAAACTGCCGGATCCCCGAAACATCGACATTTTTAAGACGTTTCTCATTCAGATAGGTATTGACAGTAAAGGAGACCTTATTTTCATTAATCCCCGCTGTTCCTGTAACACTTTCCGCTATTAATTCTCCGCCCATCAGATGGATAAGCTGTCTGGCTATTATTGTACCAAATCCTGATTCATCATTTGGCCGCAGTGACAGGGAATCCGACCCAAGAAAATCTCCGAATACTTTCTTCAGGTCAGATTTGCTGTAGTATCTTCCATGGTCATGTATTTCAAAAGCCAGAACAATAATCCCGTTCTTGTTCTCGCGTATTTTGCATTTAAGACTAATTTCGCCTTCGCTTGTGTTTACTATTGAAAAGTTGAGCAAATTAGTTAGTACCTGTCTCAGCCTGAATGGATCTCCGATAAGGCTTTGCGGGACTTTTTTGTCTACGTCGGAATGAATTGTTATTCCTCTTTCTTCAACGTGTGCTCTTGCAAGATCAACTGAGTAGTCTATTTCTTCCCTGATGGAGAATGGGACCTCATCAAGGATCATCTTCCCTGATTCAATTTTGGAAAAATCAAGAATATCGTTTATAATTCCGAGCAAGAGTTCGGTAGATCTCCTCAGCAGGCTGACGATTTCTTTCATTTCATGCGAAAGTTCATACCTGGTCATAATATCAGCCATGCCAATGATACCGTTTAGAGGAGTTCTTAATTCGTAGCTCATTCTGGCAAGGAACTCAGATTTCGCGACATTTGCTTTCGCTTCCTGCTTGCGTGCAGACTCAAGTAATGTGACATCTATGAGTATCTCAAGAGTGGATTCTTCTCCCTTGAATTTAACTGGAATACTGCTTCTGAATAAAACCTGCTCCCCTATCTCTTTTTTAATGATCACAAAATGATCTGGCTGGAATGATCCACCCATATATTTTGAGAAATAATCGCTGTCATCCGGCAGGGTTGTTTCAGGAAAGATCATTCCAAGCATTTCAGTTTCACTCGGATATGAATAAAATTCAGCGGCAACATTATTAGCTTTAAGGATCTCCCTGTTTTTGTTATGAATAATTACACCGACAGGCATTTCCTCAATCAGTTTCATCAACATCTTTTCAGAATCTGAAAGTCTTGCAACTTCCGATTTCTCCTTCCGCAAATACCACCAGAACAACCCTATTATCAACTGAATAATTATAAGAGTAGCTATTACAATAAAAATCGAATTCCGGATGATATATTTCTGGAAAAAATCAGTTTGTGATGAAAATATCAGCCCCATATCTCTCTGGAGCAGCTGAGTGGAATAATATGAAGAAAGGATCTCTACCTTCTTACCATCAATAACAGCATCATGTACAGTATTTGAATAGGTTCCATTATTAATATCCTCAGCGATTTGTTCAAGCCTGGAATACTTTATTGGTTTCTCCTTGTTATCGTAAATTATTGATCCGGAGTTACTGATAACCCATTGCCACTGATAGTCTTTGACCCGAAACTCTGAAAAAAGCTTTTGAAAGAATCTTTTGTAGTCAACAGTCACAACAATATTTCCGAATTGTTTTCCCCCCTGTTGAAGAAGTGTTGCATAGTAATTGAATTCACCGTTTTCAAATTTGAGAGAATCCATACTTATAAGCTTCCTCTGATCAAGTGCAATAAATTCTCCCTCAATCCATTCATTTTTATTTTCGTCTTTCGAGAGGGTGAATTCATTTAAGTTGTTGTCATATAATCTGATCTTGGTGACAAAATCCTTATATTTTGAATAAAAGAGCTTCAGCTCTTCTCTCATCCTGTTATTAATCAAAGGCTTGGACTTGTCAAAGAAGCTGTTTGCCTCCCGGTCCATTGCAACTGAAGTCAGGTCGCTTGCAAAATATTGATTTGTACTGTCTACTTCAAGCCCGACAATCTGAACCTGTCTGTCCAGCAGTTTAACTATGTAATTAATCTGGTTCTGATATAGATTATTATAATAGAAATAGTTTATCAGCAGTATGACAGCAACGGCCGCATAAGCAAGAATCAGTACTCTTCTTGTTTTCATTGGCAGATTAACCAGATATAAAGATACTCTTTAGTACAAATTAAGTAAAATTCAGCGGTATTTACGATTATCGTCCTCCATTATATTGAGATAACTTCTGTATCTCAACGGATGTATTTCCTCATTCGTTACAGCCGTTCTGACTGCACATCCTGGTTCTTCAAGGTGAAGACAATTATAAAACCTGCACTCTTTTGATTTTTTAAATATTTCAGGAAAGAAATGATAGATCTCCTTCCTGTCCATATCAAATACTCCGAATCCCCTTATTCCGGGAGTGTCGATAATATATCCGCCGAAAGGCATCGGGTGCATTTCAGGGTAGGTTGTTATATGCTTCCCCTGTTTGTGATAGTCGGAGATCTCCGCTGTCTTAAGGTTCAGGGACGGATTGAAAAGGTTCAGTAATGTTGTCTTCCCGACACCTGAATTTCCTGACAGGAGATTTATCTTATCCTTCATCGAAACCTTCAGTCCTTCTGTATTTTCATTTCTGATAATTGAAATACTGAAGCATTCATAACCAATTTTTGAATAAAGGGAAATAAGAAATCCCATTTTCTCCATCTCTTCGTGTCCATACAAATCCGTTTTGTTGAATACCAGTTTTGCAGGTATACTATATGCTTCAGCTGTAACCAGGAACCTGTCGATGAATTCAACAGGAGTCTCAGGCAAAATCACTGTGACCATCAGAAAAAGCTGATCTACATTAGCGGCAATTACCTGAGATTGTTTTGAAAGATTTGATGCTTTTCTGATTATATAATTCTTCCTGTCGAGAACTTCTGCAATTACTCCGGTTGTTCGGCCAGTGTCAAGTTCAAAAAATACATTATCCCCTACCGCAACAGGATTAGTGTTTTTCATTTCCCGAACCCTGAGTTTTCCTTTGATAGTACAATCTGCGATATTGTTTTCCCCGAACAATACCCTGTACCTGCTTCCGGTCGATTTTATTATTAACCCCCTTTCCAAATGATTCTGTCTTTAATATAAGATTCCAGAAAATGAGTTGATTAACCTGAATAAAAATAAGATAATTTGTGCTAACTATAGAAGCAGGAACAATAAACCGCAAAGGTCACAAAGGTTAACAAATATGAGCGCAAAGTTATGAAATACATTATATTTTCTTTGCGCTCTTTGCTTAAGCTTTGCGTCCTTTGCGGTTAAAAGTCTCTCTTTAAAGAACTGACAAAAAACGTTAATTCTCTGAAGCCATCAGAAGAAATGGTTTCATTTCGAAACTATGGTAATATGGTCTGAGTCTCTCTGTATTATAATATTCTGGAATATTCACGAGTTTTTTTGATGAGGTCACAACCTCAACAGGAAGGTTATCATATCTTCCGTTCTTAAGAACAACTATTCTTCCATGAATACCCTTAAGGATCAGATCGAGAGCCAGATTTCCGTATGCCATAGGAACAATTGAATCAAGAGCATCCGGGTCTCCTCCCCTTACCATATATCCAAGTTTCTGATTGATTACATTAATTGTCTTGCCTTTGTTGAATTTTGCTGAAAGGTCTTTAAGTTCTGTTGAAACAAGGTCGCCTATTCCGCCAAGCTTTGCATGTCCGTAAGCATCTTTTTCGCTATCAGCAAATACCATCTCTCAGCCGTCGAACATCGCTCCTTCTGAAATCAGCACAATTGAATATTTGCTTGGGTTTGAATTTCTGTCTTCAACCAGAAGTTTTGCAAGCTGCTCGATATTGAATTTATATTCCGGTATAACACAACGGTTTGCTGCTCCTGCCATTGTTGGAAGCATTGCCGTAAATCCGGCATATCTTCCGAATACTTCAAGCACTAATAATCTTTCGTGTGATCCTGCAGAGGTCCTGAGGCTGTTGATCATCTGGATTGTTCTGGTAACACAGGTACTGAATCCGATGCAGTAGTCTGTTCCGGGAACATCATTATCCATTGTCTTCGGTATTGCAACCACCTTAACACCCTTTGTGTGCAGATGAACGCCATAACTCAGTGTGTCATCACCACCAATCGGAATAAGGTAATCGATTCCCAGCCACTCCAGGTTTTTAATAACTTCGGGTGTAAGGTCATTAACTTCAGCGTTATATGTGTCTTTTAAGTGATCCGGGACATCAGCATTTCTTACATGACTTGGTCTGGTCCTCGATGTATGAAGATAAGTACCACCGGTTCGGCCTGCTTTATTAACAATAATATCCGTAAGAATTTCAAAACAATTTGAATTATCTGCCTTATGATCCCTCCTCATTTCAAGAATTCCTGCCCAGCCACGCCTGAGTCCGATAACTTTGTAGCCTTCCCTGTTTGCCCGGATTGTTACCGCTCTTATTGCCGGATTAAGACCAGGAACATCACCTCCTCCGGTAAGAATTCCGATTACTCCTTTGGTTGATTTTGAATTTGCCATGATTTATTAGTTTAAGTAGCTATGCTTTATTTTTTGTGTCTTATCAGGTTCAAAAGTAAAATAAATTCAATTTACTGCCAATAATATAGTAGATGAATATTGAGGCTGGAAGCTGGAAGTCCGAAGTCTGAAGACGAAAGTTTTACTGAATATTAATAACATTTTATAACTTCATTGCCAAACTATTCCAGGATAGCCAATGAAAGACGAAGGCATATTAATCACCGGAGGGAGTGGTCTGATTGGGAAAAGGCTGACATCATTGTTGCTTGAAAAAGGATACAGCGTACGTCATCTTTCCCGTTCCGGCAAAAGAATTCCCGGCGTTCTTTCCTTTAAATGGGATCCTGAAAAAGGCACGATAGATAGCGGAGCTATGGATGGAATAGCAATAGTTATTCATCTTGCCGGTGCCAATATCGGAGAAAAGAGATGGACAAAAACCAGGCGAATGGAAATATTAGATAGCAGGGTCAGGTCGGCAGAGTTTCTTTATGAAAAGATAATGGAATATAAGGTCGAAATCAAGACGTTCATTACAGCCTCAGCTGTAGGTTATTACGGATGTGCCACTTCTGATTTTATCTTTAAAGAATATGTTTCTCCCGGTAATGATTTCCTCGGCTTTACATGCAGAATGTGGGAAGAGGCAGCTGATCTCTTTTCTGGCAAAGGGATAAGGACTGTAAAAATCCGTACAGGAGTGGTGCTTGACAAGAAAGACAGTGCGCTGACAAAGATAATGATCCCGGCCCGATTTGGTTTTCTGGTAATAACAGGTTCGGGGAAGCAGTATATGCCATGGATACATATTGATGATCTGTGTAAAATATATCTTAAGGGAATAGAAGATAATTCAATGAACGGAGCATATAATGCTGTTGCTCCGCAACATATTACGCATAAAGAGTTTATTAAAGCCCTTTCGGGAGCGACAGGGAAATTTGTTTTCCCGGTAAATGTTCCGGGTTTTATTCTTAGTGTGATACTTGGCGAGATGTCGGTTGTGGTTCTGAAGGGGAGCCGGGTTTCGGCTGAGAAGATAAGGAGTGCGGGGTATGTGTTTCTTTATCCGGAACTGGCGGGGGCAATTGAGGAAATATTCTAACTTTAAATCGGATGGACTAGTGTATTATTCTGTTAATAAGGAGATTAAATGATGATTTAACCCACCCTTAACCCCCGGCGCTTCGGGCGGTGCTGGCTCTCCAGGGAGGGGAATTCCTTTAAAATACTTTTATCTTTTTACTCTTGTCTTTTGTCTTTTCTTACCCCCTCTTCGAAATAATCTCCAGTTTATTCAGGTCAACTATTTCGATTGTCTTTCCAAACACTTTAATGATGCCGTCTTTTTTGAAATCAGACAGTGTTCTGATAACATTGGCAGTGCTCATTCCGATATAATCAGCAATTTCCTTTCTCGAAACTGGCAGGTCAAAGACCTTTGAATTATATATTTCTTTTGAAAAATACAGCATCACGAAAGCAACCCTTCCCACCAGATTTTTCTGCCTGATATCGAGTGTCTGATTTATAATCTTGTCGTTAATTTTTGAGATCTTGGTGAGAAGCCCCATTGCGAAACCGCCATTTTTCATGAACAGGTCTTTGATAAAATCAAGCTTTACAACACACACAACTGAGTCTTCTACCGCCGCAACTGAATATTTATACCTGTCTTCCGAAAAGATACTCATGTTGCTAACAAACTCAAATGGACGGGTAATAGTAATTACCTGTTCTTCGCCATTAGAAACACGACGGTATAACTTTACCAGTCCGCTTTTCAGATATTTAAAATCGGTTATCTTTTCTCCCTCATGGTTTATTATCTCCCCTTTCCTGAAAGATATTTCTTCTTTATTGTTGCATAATTCCTGAATGGTACCATCATCAAGGTAGGAGAAAACGATGTCCCTGAAATCGCAGCTGGCACAGACACAATATTTATCAGTCTTCGTCACCTGTTAACTTTTTAACAAAATTATCATTTTCCTATTAATAAAAGATATGGCGGCCTTAAATTCTTATTATTTGGCTCTATTCATACCCCCCTCAGAGTCATCTATAAAGACATAATTCTCCATAAAAAGTTCATTGTTCTCACATTCACTCCCGATAGATGAGTCAGATGGGCATCATAAAACCACAATAAACAACTATTTTTATTGCCGAAAATAGTATTATCAAGCATACCTCAAATGCTTTACAGAACAGATTATCATATCCATACATCATTCAGTGACGGGAAAGCCTCACCGGAAGAATATATCAGTCATGCCATTTCTGCAGGGCTGAACGAGATAGGTTTCTCCGAACATCTTAATCTCGGGGTTCCGGGGCAGGCATGGTGTATGGATCCCGGTCGTGTAAATGAATTTATTTCAAAGATCAGAGAAGTTGCAAAAAAGAATACAGATCTGAAAATCAGAACTGGACTTGAGGTAGATTATTTCAGCGGGAAAGAGGAGCTTATTTATGATTTCCTGAGGGACCTTGATCTTGATTACGTTATCGGGTCTGTACATTATCTTGGTGAAAAGAGCGTCGATAATTCCCCTGAATTTTATGAGAACAGGGATATCGATGAGATCTGGGAATCATATTTTTCGAAAGTCTATGAAGCAATTGAATCAGGATTATTTGATATCATCGGTCACATTGATCTTGTCAGGATATACAACTTTAAACCGGCAGGGGATCCGGAAAAACACTACATCAGGCTTGCAGAAAAACTTAAATTACACGATGTTGCAATGGAGATAAACACAAACGGAAGGAACAGGCCGCTAGGAGACTTTTATCCCGACAGAAGATTTCTGAGGGTTTTCTGTGAAAGAAATGTGGATATCTGCGTCAACTCCGATGCTCATTTCCCGGCCAGGGTCGGTCAGTATTTTGATGAAGCATATAAACTTCTGAAAGAATCGGGGTTTACCCAGATGGCTGTTTTCAGCAAAAGAGAAAAATATATGGTTCCGGCTGATTTTACTGTGTTGTGATTCAGGCTATTAACAACAATGATTTTTCTTCACTCCTAAAAATTCTGGTTCTGTTTTATTAGTAGTCTCAAGAATTTCTCCCGCAGATTGCGCAGAAATTCGCAGAAAAAATCTGCGTTAATCTGCGAGATCTGCGGGGAAAAAGATTTTCAGGATGCCAGAAAATGTTCAAGAAATATTTTTATCCCGATCCCGATAAGAATAAGCCCTCCGATAATCTCAACATTTCCGCCAAGCTTTTCTCCTGCAGACTTCCCTATCCTTATTGCTGTCATCGAAGCAATAAACGTTACTGCCCCGATTACAATTCCGGAAAACCATATCCTGAAATTAAGAAAAGCGAAACTAACCCCAACTGCAAATGCATCAATGCTAGTTCCGACTGCTGCGGTAAGCAGAATGAGCGGCTTACTATAGTCCTTTGGCTCTTTTTTATCAGTCCTCTTCAGCCCTTCTATTATCATTTTCATTCCCAGGAAAGACAGAAGAACCAATGCGATCCAGTGATCGGCCGCTTTCACCAGATCACTGACCATCGATCCCAGGTAATATCCGATCACTGTCAGCGCTGCCTGAATAATCGCAAAGACCATTGCTATCTTTATTGCCTGCCTGAATAGGATCTTGTTCTGGATAACCCCATAAGACAATGAAACTGCAAACGTATCAAAGGATAACCCCAGGGCAATGGCAGTAATTGTGAATATATCCATCGGTTTTGAATGATCGGCAAAGATAGTATAATCCGACTTTCAGTTTCATGTATGGATGGATATTTATGAGCTGGAAGTCTGAAGCAGGAAGACCCAAATCCCAGATCCGCATTCCGAAATCCGCAATCCTAATGAACTTCCTTTTCATTATTTTTGTTTTAAATAAATATTTCCATCAATGAGAGCAGTTATTCAGCGTGTAACAAGAGCATCGGTAACAATTGAAGAAAAACTATATTCGGAAATAGGTCCGGGACTGATGGTCCTGGTGGGGTTTGAAGAAACTGACAATTCTGAGGACATTGAGTGGCTAAGCAACAAAATCGTGCAATTAAGGATCTTTAACGATTCAAATAGCGTCATGAATCTCTCTGTAAATGAGACCGGAGGGGATATACTTGTTGTAAGTCAGTTCACTCTTCATGCAAAAACAAAAAAGGGAAACAGACCTTCATACATAAATGCAGCCAACCCTGAAATTGCAGTCCCTCTTTATAAAAGCTTTGTCGGCAAGCTGCAGGAACTAATGGAAAAGAAGATCCAGACAGGTGAATTTGGAGCAATGATGCAGTGTGAAATAATTAATGATGGTCCGGTAACAATCATCATTGATACAAAAAATAAAGAGTAATGGCGGAGAATATTTCATATGAGGAGAAAACACTTAAAAGATCTGTCCTGATTGTCACTTCTTTTGCTGCGTTCCTGACACCGTTCCTGGCTTCTGCCATTAATCTTGCATTACCATCTATTGGCAATGAATTCCATGCCGATGCGATAAGCCTCGGATGGGTAATAAGCAGCTTTCTTCTTTCTTCTGCTATTTTTCTTCTTCCCTTTGGAAAACTTGGGGATATTATCGGAAGAAAGAAGGTGTTTTTTACAGGCATTCTGATATATACAATCTCAACTTCTCTGATAATATTTTCCTGGAATATTTTCTCCCTCATCATCTTCCGGATTATTCAGGGACTTTCCGGAGCAATGATCTTTGGAACAAGCCTGGCAATCATCTCTTCAGTATTCAAGGAAGGAGAAAGAGGCCGCGCGATGGGTATTAATATCACGGCAACATATCTTGGTCTTTCAAGCGGACCTGTTATCGGCGGTCTGCTTACCGAATATCTGGGATGGAGATCTGTCTTTGCCGTGCTGTTGCCTTTTGGGATTATTGCTATGATCCTGATCTCAAGAAAGATTAAAACCGAATGGGCAGAGGCCCATGGAGAACAGTTCGACTGGAAAGGTTCTATTATCTATGGCTTTTCACTTGCAGGATTTATGTATGGATTTTCAAAGCTTCCTTCAACCACCGGCTGGATTATTCTTTCACTGGGTGTTATTTTTGCCATTTTGTTTCTCTTCTTCGAGAAGCGGCTGGAATTTCCGGTTTTTGATATCAGGCTGGTATTGAGAAACAGGGTTTTTGCATTTTCAGGATTAGCTGCACTGATCCATTATTCTGCAACAAACGCAATAGGATTCTTCATCAGCCTGTACCTCCAATACCTTAAGGGGTTTGATGCAAGAACAGCAGGTTTAATAATGATTTCACAACCTGTGATGATGGCTCTCCTTTCTCCACTGGCCGGGAAACTTTCAGATAAAAGAAATCCGGGAATAATTGCATCTATCGGAATGGGAATAACTGCACTTGGATTGATTCTGCTTTGTTTTATCAACGTCACGACCTCTGTGTCCTTTTTAGTTCTTCTGCTTTTGATGATTGGTACAGGGTTTGGTCTCTTTTCTTCGCCGAATTCAAATGCAATCATGGGGTCTGTTGAGAAACGATATCTTGGAATTGCTTCGGGAGTAGTGGGAACGATGAGAATGATAGGACAGATGATGAGTATGGGTATCGCTATGATGCTTTTGTCTCTCTACATCGGACAACAGAAAATATCTCCCTCCACATACCCTGGTTTGATGCATAGTATGAAGACCGGGTTTATAATTTTTTCCGGATTGTGCATTTTGGGAATATTTGCCTCCCTGGCAAGGAATAAGAAGATACGCGGGAAGAGTCATTCTCTTTCGTGAAGCTACCCCCCTTTGTCCCCCCTTTGAAGGGTGAATGACTATTTTATGGCACAATTTGTATATATTATGAGAAAAAGTTTGCCATGGAATTAATCAAAATTATGAAAAAGTTTAATACTCAAAGCAAGTGCATTGCA
>JAHEYW010000260.1 GCA_023251395.1 Bacteroidales bacterium | reverse complement strand
GCAAGAACCATGTTTTTAGACTTTGCTGAAAAGAGGTCCTTAGTTATTTCAAGTTCAAGCCAGTGTGCAATAGGATTATCATGGAGTTCTCCAAAGAAAATGAAATCGGTTCTTGAGGCCTCTCTCAGGATATCTGAATAGTCAGACTTTTTGCCTTCTGAAGTGAAAACTCTGTATGCTGGTTTATCCTGTGCAACCAGACTTATGGATATTCCAAAGAATAACAATGCCAGATGATATCTCATTCTTTAATTATTAATTTAACATGAGGTAAAGGAATAAAAAAACGGGGTAACCGCAAAGGGCATAAATGCCTAAAGGCGTAAAGGTACAAAGGCTTAAAGGCTTAAAGGCTTAAAGGCACAAAGGTGGAAAAAAAGAATTATGGTCGCCTGTTTTAGTATCCCTATCTCAGACCAAAACGGTAACTGAATTTAATAAGGAATACATTGTGTGGCTTTTCACTGAAAAGATCATCCACATTCCGGGAAACATCCATATCGCCCAAAGAATTTGATGAGGACCGGGTCTGGCTCCAGACAAGATATAATGATGAGCCAGGATTATATTCCCATCTTATTACCAGATTTGACAGAAATTCCTTGAAATTGAAATCTGGTTTATCAATAGTATAATCTTCTGAGTGGTCATTGTTTTCGTCAATACTGTAATAACCATCATCAGGCTTGCCAATATACGTAATCTCCTGCCCGGAGAATGTGTGGAATCTGTCTCCGAAATCAGAAGCCAACGGGTTGGTAATATACTTATAATTATAATACTTCCCTGATGCAATAAATGGTTGTCCCCAGTACTGAATTGTGAGGTCCGGGGTAATATTAAAATTTACCCTGAAAGACATGCTCAGTACCTTCTGGTCAATACTGGCAAATAAATACCTGTCATTATTCTGGAATTTTTGCTGATCCACATATTGAAGTTCATCATAAGATACCGAATAAGCGGGGCTGAGTGTAAGAGAAAGAGTATTGATTGGCTTATATGTGATTTTGGGTGAAAATTGCAGATACCGGCTGCTTTTATGCATTGCATTTGACTGATTCACATTAATTGAGAATACCAGCTTCTTTCTATAGTCAGTACCAATATAATACCATGAATTAATATTGGATGGCATTTTCATCACAGGTCCGCCTCTAAGCATTGAATTGGCGAGCTGATTGAAATCAAATTCAACACCTGCATTGGCACTCCAGTAGTTTTTGAAGTTGATATTCCCGTTCATATTAGCTCCATCCATTAAATGGTTACCGGCAAAATCCCAGGCAGAATACTGGTTAATATTCAAATTATAGTTTCTATAGATACCTTTGGGTTCCCATACCCTGTATCCGGCCCAAAGGACTTCAAGTAACTGATCTGCTTCCCTAAGGTAGCCGATATCATTCAGCTCCAATCCTGGTGTTTTCCAGAGGAACGCAGCCAAATAATTTAAGTGTCCTTTTCCCGCTTTCTGGAACTGAATTCTTCCTCCATTGCCAGTTAGTGAAGTACGTGATGAATCAACTGAAATATAGTTTCCGGGCTTCTGGAAATACCTGGCTGAAGAGCGTTGTGCACGTACCATCGAAAGTTCTGTTCCGCTGATCCTGCTGAACGCTGTATTAATATTGAACATGTAGTTTTTCTTGTCAAAGTACTGGGTAAAGTCAATCCCACCAGTCATGGCATCACTGGGAATTCTATTTATAAGATTTCTCTCAGGATCCCCAAGTAATTTAATGTCATTCATTTCCCTGTTCACCATTGTAAACATACCACCAATGATTGTGTTTCCCTGTTTGTAATCTTTCTGAAGCCTGGCCGCCATGAAGTTTGTCAATGGTTCTACAACCTGGTAAGATCTGTAACCGCCGGTATCTATTTTTGCTTCTTCAGGAGCTGTAACTGCATCAAGAAGTCCGACAGAAAGGCCATTTTTTGTTTTACCGGTTATCTTAGCTGCACCAAGTATTGTTGTATTCATTGGAGAATCAGAATAACCATCCTGGGAATCATTTAATCCGTATGAAGTGTAAGTACTCCCCTGTGGCCTTCTTCCAATGCGACGCGAATAAAATAAGTTATCATTTCCGACACCCCCGTCACCAATACCTATTCCGAAATTAATGATATTGTTACCTTCAATAAAAAATGGTCTTTTTTCCTCAAAGAAAGTTTCGTAGGCAGAAAGGTTAACTACAGATGGATCTGCTTCAACCTGGCCGAAGTCGGGATTTATTGTAAGGTCCATTGTCATATTATTAGTAATACCTATTTTGGCATCGAGACCAGCATTTAAACCGGTTGATCTCCCGCTTTTAAAGAAAGGATTTTCCAGGTCTTTCTTATAAGTTTCAGCTTTAGCTACTCCATAAGGAGTGACATCAAAAATTTTCCTGGGCTTTATCTGTTCCAGGCCTTTCAATTCCCCGAACATATGTACGATGCCAGGTGAATCTTTTGGAATATGCTGCCAGAAATCCGTTTCATTCTTTCTATAATAGACCCTTGCCATTTCAAGCCCCCAGACATCACCTGAATTTTTTTCAAATCTCACCTGACTAAATGGGATCTTCATTTCAGCTACCCAACCTTCGCTGTTTATCGAAGTTTTAACCCACCAGTTCGGATCAAAGGAAGAATCCTCATTATTACCGTCATCCGTAAAGATATGGTCATACTTTACTCCTGCTGAACTAACCCCGAAAAGATATGCAGTTCTGAGATCATGATAACTATCAACAATAATACCTACCAGGTCACCGTCTGCCTGATCACGTCTGGTCAGACGGTTTACTATACTGTCGGGATGATTATCAAAAGCTTTAAATGCAACATACAGATTATCATCATCAAAAAGGATCTTGAATTCGGTCCTCTGTGTGGCAGCTTTACCGTTATAAGGTTCGTGCTGCGTGAAATCGTCCTGCCAGGTTCCTGATTTCCAGACTTCGTCATCAAGGACACCGTTAATTATCGGAGGGACAGATATTTTTGTGGCTCTATACTGTTTTTTAGCAATATCCTGTGCAAACACATTCAGCGTTAACATCTGAAGTATTGCAAGCATGATAACGAAATTTTTCATTATTTGGGGGTTACTGTTTTTACAGCATAAAGACGAAACAAATCCGGATTTGATGCTGCATAATATCAATTTAGAATGATTTTAAACAAAAGGTTAAATAGGTCTATTATTAATAAAGACAGTAAAGGTATGTGGAGACCCTATCATTTTTTTGGTTTTCCCTCATTCTCCATCCCCTTATAATAAGATTTTCACCTCATCCCCCAGCCCCTCCTCCCAGGGGAGAAGGGGAGTAAGAAGCTAATAATCAGGTTTTTAAGTCTCTCTCCTTCAGGAGAAGAATTTAGGGTGAGGTTTTACTTCGGGATAGGGTGAGGCGTTCCCGATCCACAATTTGACCTGCGACAGTCTCTTTCAAAGATTTAAAATGTTATATTAGCCTAAAATATAACTACATGATTACAAGAAGATCATTTATATCGAAAAGTGCAGCTGCAGCAACTGCAGCAGTAATTGCTCCTTCAATCTTAGCCGGTGAAAAATCATTTTCAGCTGATTCACCTCTTAAAGGTAAAAAGGTTCTTTTTGTCTGGGGTGGCTGGATGGGCCATGAGCCGGACAAATGCAGGGATATTTTTGTTCCATGGATGGAATCAGAGGGAGCACAGGTAACCGTTTCAGAAACACTTGATTCATATATCAATATGAACCTGAAGGATCTTGATCTGATTGTTCAGTCCTGGACACAGGGACAGATAACCGGTCAGCAGGAGAGAGCCCTTGAATCGGCAATTAAGAGCGGAGTAGGATTTGCCGGATGGCATGGCGGAATAGGCGACTCATTCCGTAATAATGTTGAATATCAGTTTATGGTTGGTGGTCAGTGGGTAGCACATCCAGGAGGTGTTATTGATTACAGGGTGAATATTACTGACCATAAAGACCCGGTAACACAAGGGCTAAGTGATTTTGATATGCACTCTGAACAGTACT
>JAHEYW010000002.1:46880-51533 GCA_023251395.1 Bacteroidales bacterium | reverse complement strand
CCTTTCAGCTTAAGGGTTGTTTTCCCAGCCTGAAGATCAAATGATGATTCATGATTTAATTGTGCCCGGTCGGGATATACTGTGACGTGTTTCAGGTCAGCCCTGATATCTTTTTCATTTTCCGCTTTCAACAGTAATGAAAAGGAAAACAGAATTACGAGAATTATCATCGTTTGTTTCATGACAGATACTTATTTGAAATTAAAGTTAAGACTTTTTATCTCTCATGAAATATCAATTATCGGACCAAACATTTATACAGGCAGAACCGGATTATTTTATTATACCTATTTAGGTGAAGTTTTAGAAATTAACTCGACTTAATATTTTATGTAATGACCGACCAGCCTGCCGGAAGAATACTGAAGCCAGACAGTGGAATAACTATTTCCCATGTCATCGCCGAAACTTATTACACACGCGTCTCCGTTATTTGCAAAAGTGTTTACCAGTCTTGTTGCTGAAGTGAAACCAGTTGCTTCGTATGAGTAGGGTGATGTCCCTAGAGGCATTTTCTGAGTTGTGAACCAGCAATAAGTTGAACCAGTTGAGTTGCGTAGGGTCAGAGTTTTTGCTGAACTGTCCCAATACAGGTCAAATGCACCTCCATAGATTGAAACTACTATTCCTGAAGTGTTGTTAAAAAACACTTTCGCGTTAGTGGCACCATTAATATTTCCTGTGACATTCCCTGTCACATTTCCAGTTACATTACCATTTACATTCCCGGTTACTGAGGCAGAAACTGAACCTGCAGTAACATTACCGCTTACCCCAACATCTCCTGTAACATTAAGTTTCTTTGTCAGAGTGGTAGTTCCAATACCAATATTCCCTGTTGAGAAATCACCATAAATAAGAGGTGGATTGGTAGCTGTGTTTGCTATATAAAGTTTGTTACTGCTGGTTTCATAAAAACCTGCCTGATAACCCAGAAAAACATTTCCTGTTCCGGTTCGAAGAGAGGAACCTGTACTTGCCCCAATCATAACATTATTGGAGGCGCTCTCCAGAACAACTCCTGAAAAGGAGCCTAACGCAGTGTTGTTACTCCCTGCTGGATCAGGTGGATCATCGTCCGGACCACCTCTACCTGCTTCGGCGCCAATGAATGTATTTCCCCATCCCCCGTCAAACCAATATCCTGAATTACTCCCGAAAAAGGCATTATTAGTCCCAGAGGTCATTGCAAATCCTGAATTTATGCCGTAATAAGAATTAAAGCCACCTGTTGTGGTATTATATCCCGCTCCAATTCCGACGAATGTATTATACCAGGCGGTAGAATTTCTTCCTCCTGCGTCAGGTCCGACAAAAACATTACATATTCCGGTGGAGTTGTTAACTCCGGCCCGATACCCGATAAACGTATTCTTGAACCCAGTAGTGTTGTTGTAACCTGTCCAGTTGCCCATAAAAGTATTTAACGATCCTGTAGTGTTTTTAAACCCTGAACTGTCTCCGATAAAGGAATTATTGTACCCTGATAAATTATTATATCCAGCCCTATAGCCGATGAAATAGTTTTTTGAACCAGTTGTTGTATTATAACCTGCTTCGTATCCGATGAATGAGTTATATAAGCCACCATTTATTTTTAATCCGCTCCCTTCACCAATAAGATAATTATTAGGAGTCATATTCATGAAGAAAGAAATATCGGTTTTAGCCGTACCAAATTCTCCAATTGCAAATCCTCCCTTAACTGTTCCTTTACCTGGAGCGGGGTTCCTGTCAATATACATCCTGATACTATCGTTGCTGACTGTAAGCAGATCCTGGACAGCAGTGCCTGATTTGCTCTGATCGAATCCACCAATTGCAAAGCCTCCCTTGGTAGCCCCTTTTGTTGTAACAGGAGTCTGATCAATATATATTCTCACACTGTCACGAGTTACCCTGAAATAATCCCGGGGATCTGACTTTGATCCGTCAAACCCACCAATCGCGAACCCGCCTTTCGTACCTTTTGAGACCGCTCGCGGAAGATAAATATTGACTGCATCCGGGTAAACTGCAAAAACGGTCTGGCCATCTTTCCTTTTCACCTCAAAGAGTGCGTCTGAAGTACCAGCTGTACTTTCTCTGACTGTTAATTTTGACCCTCTCAGAATGCCCTTTGCGCTGTCTGCAACAAGTGCATTCGTAGCGTTTGGAACTGTTCCGGATATTTTTGTTCCAGCTAGGGAGGTGACCCAGGAAGGATTTGCATACGTAACATTAGTATAAACTCCATTTGTCACAGTGGAAGCATTTGAAGCATTTACAGCGTTAGTGGCATCAGGAACTGTCCCTGTAATTTTTGTTCCAGCCAGGGAAGTGATCCAGGAAGGATTAGCATATGAACCATTAGTATAAACTCCATTTGTTACAGTGGAAGCATTTGAAGCATTTACTGAGTTAGTGGCATCAGGAACAGTCCCTGTAATTTTTGTTCCAGCCAGGGAGGTGATCCAGGAAGGATTTGCATATGAACCATTTGAATAAACTCCATTTGTGACAGTTGCTGCATTCGAAGCATTTACAGCATTAGTGGCATTGGAAACAGCGCCGGATATTTTTAATCCTGCGAGCGAAGTAATCCATGCAGGATTAGAATAAGCACCAGTTGTATATACTCCGTCCGTCACAGTCAGTGAGTTGGATGCATCAATTGCCATGGCTACCTTTCCATTTATTTTTGATCCATCAAGAGAATTTAGCCAGGCTGGATCATCATATATACTTGTCGAATAAACTCCATTTGTAACAGTGGCAGCATTTGCAGCATTTGGAACAGTTCCGGTAATTTTCGTTCCTGCCAGAGAGGTGATCCAGGCAGGATTTGCGTACGATCCGTTAGAATATACCCCATTTGTTACAGTTGTAGCATTTGTGGCATTGGTTGCATTTATCGCCAAATCTGCTTTTGCAGCAGACATTGATGATGGAACTGACCATAGTTTGGCCGCCCCTAGATACTTATAATCTGTCTGATTCGCTATTTTAGTACCTATATAAAGAGGAATTACAGACCAGTTTATTGCACTGAAAGTTCCAGCAGTTCCCTGTATCCTTGTTGCTGAAGGATCGCCTAAAACTAGAGTAAATAATCCAAAAGCATTAGTCTTTACATTAGTTTGTTCTTCTTCCCAAACATAGATTCCTCCTCCGGAGACATAGAATCCTGTTGTATCAGTCAGAATGGATAGTTTAACCTTTATTGTTGCATTAGTAATTGGATTGCCTGATGCATCCCTTGCAATTGCCTGATAATTGAACCCCTGTGGGACCTGGGAAGACAAAACATAAAAGAAAAAAGACAAAAGTAGGCTGAGGATAATGTTAGATTTCATGGTCGAAGGTCTTTATTGATTATCAACCATATAAGTTACATGATTTTAAATAATCATGCAACATTATTTGACCAAAATGCCTCAATTGTTCATTAAGGCTTTAACAGAGGTGATGTATGACTAAATTGAAAATTATTCGTTGTGAGATTTGAAAACAAAATTTGGAAAAAATTCCGTCTGCCTTTCTCCATTTATATCAATGACCGGTATTACATCACTCTGCAAATGTTTATTTGCCATTGGACAACCAGGTACAGGGCAGTTAATGACTTTATGTTCTTTGTTGTCCGCCGGTTCCCATCCCAAAAGTAGATAGAGGGCGAAGAACCCGATAATATAAGCCACAGATACATGCCATCCGTCCCTTAGCCATTTTCCTACATTCCTTGCCTCCGGAAACTTATTGGTGATGGCCACACCTGCAGAAGATCCGAACCATATCATTGAACCACCGAAACCTACCGTATATGCAAGCATACCCCAGTCAAAATGTCCCTGGTCAAGACATAGTTTTGTAAGAGGAATATTGTCAAAAACAGCAGAAACAAATCCAAGAATGAAGGCTGTGACCCAGGATGCATCAGGCAGGTCTTCAACCGGCATGAGAGATGCACTCAATACAAGACATAATAGAAAAATCGTACCCTTTATAGCTCCCGGAACTTCTTTCCAGGGAACTGGTCTGAATATGGCTCCTATTAATAATGCTATCCACACCCCTAAAGCTGGCATATCATAAAGGAAATTGGATATTATAGCCCCAATAAGTATCAAAGCAACAATCATTAGTTTTCCCCAGTCAATTTTTATTCCTGGCGTTGCATCTTTTTGAATCCTCTGGTACCTGTCCTGCTGATGAGATGCAAACCATGAAAAGAATATAAGTGCGATCCCTGCTGCAACAAAAGCATGCAGAACATTTAACGGTGAAACTCCGTCTATCCACATCATCGTTGTTGTAGTATCGCCCACAACACTCCCGCTTCCGCCTGCATTGCTTGCAGCCACTATTGCAGCTATATACCCAAGATGTACTTTATTCCTGAAAACAACTAATGCAATTGTGCCCCCTATGAGGGCGGCGGCGATATTATCCAGGAATGAGGAAATAATAAAGACAAAAACCAGTAACATGAAAGCACCTCTCCAGTCATCAGGAAGGTATTTTGGAAGATTGTCTGGCAAACCCGATTCTTCAAATATTTTTGCAAGAATTGCAAACCCCAGTAACAGCCCCGCAAGATTAAGAATGATACCCCATTCACCCTGCCGCATATCCTTATGCATTATCTGTGAGTTAAAGCTATTTGTCCCTAAC
>JAHEYW010000002.1:29479-46870 GCA_023251395.1 Bacteroidales bacterium | reverse complement strand
AAATATTGAACTGCGAAACAAATACCAGTTTAAAAATTATCAGTATTGTCACACCTGTAACTGCAACCCAGAAGGTCTGTTTATGAAAAAGTGCGACTCCAACGAGGATAAGAGCGAAGATTATAAATTCAACCCTTATCGGACCTACGGAGGGAATTTTTCCATCTGAAGCAGAAAGCAATGCAGGAATAAATAAAAATGACAGTAGCAGAAAAATCACCTTTCGGTATTGTCCCGGGAAGTAATTAGGCAGTAGATTCATAGGTGAATTTTTAAACCAAAGGTTTCTATATCAAAAGAAATCATTTTTCAGATAAGAAAGACTTTTCATGATAGAAATTATTGACCAATATTATTTCTCGTAATCTTAATTTTAACTATTTTTGTACGTTTATTTAGATTAAATCTAATTAATAATGTGACAAAAAGGTTATTCAGTTGTTCATTATAAAAGGGAAAGGTCTCATTATTGAAGCTACAATGGCAAAAGAACAGGACAATATTATAAATGAGGTAACATCAGGTGATTATAAATATGGATTCTTTTCTGATATTGATACTGAGAAGATTCAGAAGGGTCTTAATGAGGATGTGGTCAGATTGATTTCGTCAAAGAAAAACGAACCTCAATGGCTGCTTGAATTTCGTCTGAAAGCGTACAGGCACTGGCTGACAATGAAGATGCCAGCATGGGCTCATCTGAAAATACCGGAAATAAAATACCAGGATATTATTTATTACGCAGCCCCGAAACAAAGAGCGGTTCTGAATAGTATTGATGACATTGACCCTGAACTGAAAAGGACTTTCGATAAACTGGGTATCCCGCTGGAAGAGCAGAAACATCTTTCAGGTGTTGCAGTCGATGCTGTAATGGATAGTGTTTCAGTCAAAACGACCTTCAAAGAGACACTGGCCGAAATGGGAATAATTTTCTGTTCATTCAGCGAAGCCGTTCAGGAATATCCTGATCTTGTTAAAAGATACATGGGATCAGTCGTCCCTTATACAGATAACTTCTTCGCCACTCTCAATTCAGCTGTTTTCAGTGACGGATCATTCTGTTATATACCAAAAGGTGTAAGATGCCCGATGGAACTCTCTACATATTTCCGGATAAATTCAGCTAATACCGGGCAGTTTGAAAGAACCCTGCTCGTGGCCGATGAAGAGAGCTATGTTAGTTACCTTGAGGGTTGTACTGCTCCTCAACGTGATGAAAATCAGCTTCATGCTGCTATTGTTGAAATAATTGCCGAGAAAAATGCTGAGGTGAAATATTCAACTGTTCAGAACTGGTACCCAGGCGATAAAGAAGGGAAGGGTGGTATCTTTAACTTTGTTACCAAAAGAGGCATGTGCAAGGGAAATAATTCGAAAATATCCTGGACCCAGATTGAAACCGGATCTGCAATTACCTGGAAATATCCTTCCTGTATACTCAGGGGTGATAATTCTACAGGTGAGTTTTATTCTGTCGCTGTTACCAATAATCATCAGCAGGCAGATACAGGAACTAAAATGATACATATTGGCAAAAACACAAAAAGCACAATCGTTTCAAAAGGGATCTCTGCAGGTATGGGACAAAACAGCTACAGGGGTCTTGTTAAGGTTCTGAAAAATGCTACCGGTGCCAGGAATTATTCTCAGTGTGACTCACTGCTCCTGGGAGATAAATGCGGGGCGCACACTTTCCCTTACCTGGAGGTAGACAATTCATCTGCAATTATTGAACATGAAGCAACAACCTCGAAGATCGGAGAGGATCAGATCTTCTATTGCAATCAGAGAGGGATCTCAACTGAAGATGCAATTGGACTGATTGTAAACGGTTATGCAAAAGAAGTAATTAATAAACTGCCGATGGAGTTTGCAGTTGAAGCACAGAAGCTGCTCCAGATAAGCCTTGAAGGCAGTGTGGGATAATATTAAACTATTCTGAGATAAAATGCTAAGTATTAAAAACATTAAGGCTGAAATTGATGGAAAGGAGATATTGAAAGGTATCAGCCTTGAAATAAAAGAAGGTGAAGTTCACGCAATAATGGGTCCTAATGGCTCAGGCAAAAGTACTCTTGCTGCAGTACTTGCAGGAAGAGATTATGCCAGGATAACAGAAGGAACAATTACTTTTAATGGCGGGAATCTTCTCGATATGTCACCTGAGGAAAGATCAAAAGAAGGTATATTTCTTGGTTTCCAGTATCCTATTGAAATACCAGGTGTCAGTATGGTTAACTTCATGAAAACAGCAGTCAACGAGCATCGGAAACATAAAGGACTGGAACCCCTGTCTGCATCAGATTTTCTTAAAATGATGCGTGAAAAGAAAGAGCTTGTCGAAATTGACAGCAAGCTTGCAAACAGATCGGTAAATGAAGGTTTCTCAGGCGGTGAAAAGAAAAAAAATGAGATCTTCCAGATGGCTATGCTTGAACCAAAACTGGCTATTCTTGACGAAACCGATTCAGGTCTTGATATAGACGCTCTGAGAATAGTGGCTAATGGTGTTAATAAGTTAAAGAGACCTGATAATTCATCCTTAATTATCACTCATTATCAAAGACTGCTGGATTACATTGTGCCCGATATTGTCCATGTTTTATATGATGGCAGAATTGTCAAAACTGCAGGGAAAGAACTTGCTTTTGAACTTGAAGAGAAAGGGTACGACTGGATCAAAAAGGAAGTTGAAAAAAATGAACCTTCATGGAAGTGAAATCTGAAATAAGTACGAAGTACTCAGATCTTTATCTCGAGAATATCGGAAAGATAACTGATATTTCAACTCCGTTTCTGAATTCTTTCAGGGAAGAAGCGATGCAGAAATTCCGCTCAATGGGTATACCTACAAGAAAGAATGAAACATATAAGTATACCAATCTGGATATATTTTTTAATCACGATTACCGAAATTACTTTATCCCGGTTCCTTCTGATTTTACCAAAGCTGAGGAATTCAGTTGTGACATAGCCGATCTGGATACTCACGGTTTGGTACTTTTGAATGGTTTTTATCCTACATTAAACGGCAAGCTGAAACAGCTTCCTTCGGGTGTATGGATAGGTAGCCTGAATGAAGCTGCCAGGAAATTTCCCGAACTCGTTGAAAAGCATTATGGTAAATATGCCAATGGGGATTCCGATGGACTGGTTCATCTGAATACAGCAATGGCATCGGATGGTGTTTTTGTGTATGTTCCCAAAGGTGTCGTTCTGAGCAAACCGGTCCAGGTAGTTAACCTGGTCCATTCTGATGTGGACATGTTCAATCAACAGAGGAACCTTTTCATTCTGGAGCCCAACTCTGAGATATCAATAATAATTTGCGATCATACGATGACCCCGCAGAAATTTCTTACAAACGCTGTTACAGAGGTTTTTGTTGGTGAAAACTCGCATTTCGATATCATAAGAGTGCAGAATGAGCATAACAACGCCTGTAAGATAACACATACTTTTATTCATCAGGAAAAGAACTCAAATGCTTCATCAAATAACGTTACCCTGCACGGAGGACTGATCAGGAACAGTACACACCACCTGCTCGAAGGAGAAGGAGCTGAATGCCTTTCATTGGGATTGTACCTTGCTGATAAGTTCCAGCATATCGATAATTATGTGAATGTTATTCATAATGCACCCAATTGCTCAAGCAATCAGTTGTTCAAAGGGGTCCTTGACGATATGGCTACAGGTGCATTTAACGGGAGAATCCTTGTACAGCCCGATGCCCAGGGTACTGTTGCATATCAGAAGAACAACAACATCCTTCTGACTGATGATGCCAAAATGGATACAAAACCCCAGCTTGAGATCTATGCCGATGATGTAAAATGCAGTCATGGGGCTACTGTTGGCCAGATAGATGAGAATTCATTGTTTTACCTCCAGTCAAGAGGGATCAATAAACGCGAAGCCCAGCTTATGCTGATGTTCGGATTTGCTCATGAGGTTATACAGAATATCCGAATTGAACCTCTCCGGGAAAGACTCGATAACCTCGTTATGCAGCGTCTGAAAGGAGAACTTACGCGATGTGCAAGCTGTATGGTTAAATGTGGATAATCCTGTTATAATTGAAAAGTATAGAAGAAATAAGAGCAGATTTTCCTTTGTTGAACAAAAAAGTGTACAACAAAGACCTGGTCTATTTTGATAATGGTGCAACAACACAGAAACCCCAATGTGTCATTGATGCTGTTAATGATGTATACCTGAACTACAATTCCAATATTCACAGAGGTGTTCACAGGCTCAGCGATCTATCATCAGAAGCCTATGAGAATGCAAGAAAAACAGTTAGTTCATTTATTAATTCAGCGAAGCACCAGGAAGTTATTTTTACACCCGGAACAACATCTTCAATAAATGCTCTGGCATTTTCATTCGGGGAAAGGTATATCAAATCAGGTGATGAAATAATAGTCAGTTACCTCGAACATCATGCAAATATTGTTCCATGGCAGATGATGTGTGAAAGAAAAGGCGCAGTTCTGAAAGTTATTCCTGTTTTTGATAATGGTGAGATAATTCTTGAAGAGTATTATAAACTGCTGAATAGCAGAACAAAGTTAGTTTCGGTTACCCAGGTCTCAAATGCACTGGGAATCATTTTACCGGTAAAACAGATAATCGATGCAGCCCATTCTGCAGATATCCCTGTTTTGATTGACGGAGCACAGGGCATCCAGCACGGTATTGTTGATGTAAGAAAAATGAATTGCGATTTCTATGTCTTTTCCGGTCATAAGATTTATGGCCCCACAGGTATAGGAGTACTTTATGGCAGGGAAAAATTCCTGGATGAACTGCCTCCATATCAGGGGGGAGGAGATATGGTCGATAAAGTTACCTTCGAAAAGACCACTTATAATGAGCTTCCCTTTAAGTTCGAAGCAGGCACAACAAACTATGCAGGTGCAATCGGTATGGGGAGAGCTCTCGAATATGTAACAGAGATTGGCAGGGAAAACATCCTTCAAATGGAGCACTCCCTTTTACAATATGCAATGGAAAAGCTTTCTGCAATCAACGATATTATAATTTATGGAAAATCAGACCAGAAAGTCTCTATAATATCATTTTTACTGAAAGATATTCACCAATATGATGCAGGAATGATCCTTGACAAAATGGGAATAGCTGTCAGAACAGGGACTCACTGCGCTCAGCCTATAATGGAACGGTTTGGAATAGATGGAACAATAAGAGCCTCGATGTGTTTTTATAATACCCATGAAGAGGTCGACAAACTTGTTGAGGGTTTGCTCAAGGTAGTTGAAATGTTTTCATAAGAATGTTATGGATATTACTCAGGTTCAGAACAATATAATTGATGAGTTCTCTGTTTTTGAAGACTGGATGGATAAATATAATTTCCTTATTGATATTGGTAAGGATCTTCCGGTTGTTGATCCCCGGTACAAAACAAAGGATTACCTTATTGAAGGCTGTCAATCAAAAGTATGGCTCTATCCTGAGTATGATGGAAACATTATAACATTTAAAGCCGATAGCGATGCTATTATAACCCGTGGAATTGTGTCACTTCTGATAAAAGTTCTATCCGGCAGGACACCACAGGAAATAATCTCGGCCGACCTGTTTTTCATTGACAGGATCGGCCTGAGACAAAATCTGTCACCTACCAGGTCAAATGGTCTTCTGTCTATGGTACGGCAAATGAAGCTCTATGCCATGGCCTATCAGGTCCGCATGACTCCATCACCAGTAACTCAGCCTCCGACTCCACCTCTGACTCCGCCTCTAACTTCGCCTCTAACTCCGCCTTTCAAGGCGGAGAATTAAGCCGGAGACTGACAACTAATAAAGATTCTTAATAATCAGAAAATGGATTCAGCAGAACAACTCGAAATAGAAAGCAGGATAGTAGATGTGATCAAATCAATTTACGATCCTGAGATCCCTGTAAATATATACGATCTTGGATTAATTTATGAGATCAGGCTGGATGATGATCATATCGCACATATTACAATGACACTTACTGCTCCTAACTGCCCGATGGCCGAAGACCTGGTGGAAGAGGTGAAATACAAAGTTGGTGGCACAAGAGGAGTAAAAGAATGCGATTTGAAGCTTACATTCAATCCTCCCTGGGACAAAAGTATGCTCACCGAAGAAGCCAAACTGCAACTGGGATTCCTTTAGACAAATGTGATGGTATCAGGTGAAGGTAAAATAAGGGGAGATTTAATAAGAAAGGAAGCCTTTAATCTTGGTTTTGATCTCATTGGAATTGTTCCTTTACGGCAACTGGATGAACATAAAGAACATCTGCATTCATGGCTGGATAAAAAAATGAATGCGGATATGTTTTTTTTATCACGGGATAAGGATAAGAGAACTGATCCCCGAAAGTTATTCCCCGGAGCAAATTCAGTTATTGTAACAGGACTAAATTATTTTCCACCCATTCTTCAGGATGGTGATTTACCCTTGATTTCTAAATATGCCTACGGTGAAGATTATCATTTTGTCATAAAAGAAAAACTCAGGAAACTATTGGATTTTATAATCTCACTGGATCCTTCAGCAACTGGAAAGATATGTGTGGATTCTTCACCAGTGCTGGAAAAAGCCTGGGCACATGAAGCCGGACTGGGATGGATAGGTAAAAACTCTCTATTGATCAACAGGGAAAGAGGTTCATTTATTTTTCTTGGAGAGATTTTCCTCAACATTGATCTGGAATCTTATACTCAGGTTCAACCGGATTACTGCGGAAACTGCAGTTTGTGCATCGAGACATGTCCGACTGGTGCCATCAATGATAATCGTACAATAGATGCCGGGAAATGCATCTCATGGCTGACCATTGAAAGGAAATCTGAAATTCCGGATGAATTCAGGGGAAAATTGAAAAACCGGATATTCGGTTGTGATATCTGCCAGGATATCTGCCCATGGAATAATGGCATTACACCTCATAAAACTGACCAGTTCCGGATATCAGACGATGTTCGTAAAATGTCATTGGAAGAGTGGAAAAATCTTACCTCTGAGAAATTCGAAAAATTGTTCAGACGATCTCCACTTAAAAGAGCCGGGTATAAAAAAATCACTGATAATATCAAATTCGTTACAGACTGAAAAGTCTGTTTCACCACGATCAGAACCTGACTGACAAACCGACTCTTCAACTCATTGAACTAAAACTTTTGACCGTTACTCGAGATCCAGCAAACTAGTATTTTCATATTTAGTCGTTTTATAGGTTTATGCCAAAACATTCTAATGATCTGCTTCAGTCTGGTAAATTATAAATTTGTTTTTTACCTTTCATATTCAATTACGTCTTATATACAGAATGCAGCAACTGACAGATATAGAAAAATCAATTATTGAACAATGCAGGAACGATAACCTGCAGGATTTCAGGAAACTTGTCGAAAAAGAATCGCCTTTTGTCTTCTCAGTTGCCTTTAGAATTTTGGGGAATAATGATGATGCGGAAGATGTGGTTCAGGAAACAATGATAACCATCTGGGGAAAAATAAAAGAAGTAAAATCGGCTGAAAGCTTCAGACCATGGCTTTACAGGATTATAGTAAACAAATGCTATGACAGGATGCGGAAGAAAAAGCGCGAACCTGAAACCACAGCTGATGATAGAACATGGGCGCTTATTTCAAATAAAATGTATGAAATCCCGGGCACAAACCTCGAAAATGAAGAATTAGCCAGGATCATTAACCTGCTGACAGGTAAACTGAGTGCCAAGCAGAAGACTGTATTCGTTCTTAGTGAAATTGAGGAGTTGTCGAACGATGAAATTTCAATTGTCACAGGGATGACCAAACTAAACATTAAGGCTAACCTTCATTATGCAAGGAAGAGACTCAACGAAATGATTCAAAAGCATTTGTAGTATGGAAAATGAAAATAAAAAATATGATGATCTGATCAGGCTTATTCAGAAAAACAGACCTGAGATGAAACATCCTGATATTGTTGCTGAAAAGATCATGGATGAGCTGCGGAAAGGGAAATCAAAAATCGGAATCAGGGAAATCGTAGTAGAATTCCTTTTCGGCTGGATCTATATTGGCTGGGTTAGGAAATCAATGGTCATTGCTGCTTCATTTTTTGTGTTGCTTTTTGGTTACCAGCAGGCAGTCATTCTGAGAAAAATCAATGAGCTCTCGGGCCAGCGTATAAATGACGGAACATTATTTATGAAAGGCACAGAAAGTGGCCTCTCTGAAAGGGCTGGATTATTCCGGCTTTCAGGGAGAGATCTGGCCGGCAAAAAAACGTCAGTTTCCAAAGAGGATATAGATGAAATGATAAAATCGATCAATACACTCCAGATAAAGTACCAGGATCTTATCGATCAGATTAAGGATGATCCTGCACTGAAGGAATATATTGAAAACCGGATGAAAGAGACACAGAAATTAAAAAACTAAGAATCCGAAAACATGAAAAGAGTAGCTTTAAAATCGGTACTGCTGTCAACAATAATGGTCTTGCTCTCATGCGATGAACCAATAACTGTTGTGACCAATTATGTCCATTCCGACGGCTCTGTAACAAGGCATATTGAAATGAGAAGCTCCAAAAACAAATTCAAAGTTTCCGATCTTCAGGTCCCTTTCGATAACACCTGGACTATAAAAGACACTCTCATCGTAGGTCTGAAGAAGGACACAACCTGGATTAAAACAGCTGAAAAACTTTTCAGGAATATTGATGAGATAAACCTTTCTTATAAGTCAGATAGTGGAGCAAACAAAGGTATCTCAAGAAAAGCAGCATTTGTAAAGAAATTCAGATGGTTTAATACAATTTACCGGTACAGCGAAAACATAGACAAGACAATGCGCTATGGTTACCCTGTAAGTGATTTCCTTAATAAAGAAGAACTTAATTATTTCTATACTCCTCAGACGATTAATGATGAAAAGCTTAAGGGTGCAGATAGTCTTAAATACAAAGCAATTGCAGATTCTGTAAAGAATAAAACCGACAGGTGGTCAGAAAAATGTGTGTTTTCTGAATGGGTTGGTGAATTTTGCGATTTAATAGAAGCAAGAGGAGGGAGTGATAATTTAAGAGATACTTTCAAACTAAAGGAAGGTGAATTTGTAGAATTGCTGAAAAAGAATCAAAATAAACTCGACAGTCTCTGGAAAGAGGGAGTGATACTTAAGGAAATGATCGGAGAAAAGAATGCGAAGGAATTCAGAAGTGAAGCAGATTCGGCAGTGAACCTGATGGCAAAAAGAGTATTTCCGGATTTCAAGGATTATTCTGTAAAGATTATAATGCCGGGGAAAGTGATTGGGACAAATGGATTTATAGATGAGACTGACCAGCTTCTCTGGCCGGTTAAATCAGATTATTTCATTGCCGAGCCCTATGAAATGTGGGCTGAATCAGGAGTTGTCAATAAATGGGCATGGATAGTTACCGGGATCTTTCTGATTTTCGTAATAACAGGACTGGTAATCAGGATTGTGTCAAAAAAAGGGGGAAGATGAAAAAGAAAGGAGGCTTTGTAACCAGCCTCCTTATCTACTTATTCTATCTGTCAGATACTGATCAGCTTGCAAAGTCCTTCAGCATCAACATCAACTTTTGTCTTGTAAAGAATATTCTGCTCTTTACTGTACCAATTTTCAGATTAAGTTCATCAGCTATCTCCTTATATTTATAGCCATCAATATGCATTCTGAACGGGACCTTGAATTCATCAGGAAGTGATTCAATAGCCTTTTCTATCTCAGCTTCTGCATAAGTTGATTCGGGTGATACAAAACCCTTGTCATGTGGCATGTTGATATAAAAAAGATCCTGAGTACCATCAATAAGAGTATTCTCCTTTACATTACGTCTGTAATTATTGATGAAGGTATTCTTCATAATAGTGAATACCCATGCTTTAAGATTAGTATAATCGACGAACTTATCCTTATAGGTAATTGCCTTTAGGTAGGTGTCCTGTACAAGATCAAGTGCATCGTCACGATCGGAGGTAAGACTCATTGCAAACCTTTGAAGGTTGGGCTTCATTCCGATAAGGCTGGTGTTAAATTCATGAGCTGTCATAACCTTAGGTTTAAAAATTATTGTTGAAACAAAACTATACAAATATAAAAGGATATCCAAATCTTAATATCCTAAAATCTTAATAATCTAATATCATTCTAAATTATATATTTATACAAAAACATAATAATCAAATATTTATAATTATTTTACTGCACGATATTTAAGTTTATTCTAAATAGCATTTTTAAATATTTGAAAAAATAATTTAACATTTCTTTAAGATATTTCCGTAATATTTTCATCAATTTTCCCTCAGGATACGGTCCAAATTCCAGCTTCTTTTGTACATTTAAGAAAAAATTGAAATGGATATTCATATAGAGCTAAGCAACGGACAGACACTTAGTGGGTTCATAAAAAGTCCGGGTGAAAATATAAAAGCCGGTATAATTATGGTTCACGGACTTGGGGAGCACATCCGCAGATACTCATACTGGGCCGACAAATTTATTTCAAGCGGGTTTGGTTTCACCGGTGTCGATCTGCCAGGTCATGGTAAATCGGACGGAAGAAAGGGTGTCCTGAATAGTTATAAACTGACTGCTGAGATGATAGATATTCAAATCAGGGAACTAAAAAAAACGTTTCCGGGAATTCCGGTATTCCTTTATGGACATAGCCTCGGAGGAACAATTGTACTTCAGTATGTACTTCAGAAAAAGCCACAGATAAAAGGAGTAATCGTTACATCTCCATGGTTGCGGTTGTCATTTGAACCATCAAAAGCAAAACTTAAGCTTGTGAATTTAATGAAGAGCATCTTACCTTCTCTGGTTCAGCCTTCCGGTTTGATAGTTGACCATGTCTCACATGATCCGAAAATTGTTGAAGCTTATAAAAATGATCCGCTGAACCATAATAAGATCTCTGTTGGATTGGCTCACAGCACAATAACAGCGGCCAATTATTCTCTTTCCCATGCATCAGAGCTTAAACTGCCTTTATTGTTGATCCATGGTTCTGACGACCTTATCACATCTCCGGAAGGCTCCAGGGAATTTGCTTCTGCAACTCCTCTTGCTGAACTTAAGATCTGGCAGGGAGGCTACCATGAACTTCATAACGAATTATTCAGGGATGATGTTTTCAGATATATTGAGAATTGGATAAATTCGAAACTTTAGTTGAAAATCATAATGGAATTCAGGACTACTTTCCCAATTATCAAGTCAGAATTCAGTATTGACTATGAGACTCCGGTGATGTTCATTGGCTCCTGTTTTTCTGCCGAAATTGGGAAAAAGATGGAGGAGGGCCGGATGCAGGTTCTGATCAACCCTGCCGGTACTGTATATAATCCTGCCTCCATCGGCAGCACTCTTGAGGCTATAATCGAAAACAGGAAATTCACAATTACAGATTTAAACAAGTACGGGAACCTATTTATAAGCTTTTCTCATTACACAAATTTTTCTGATGAAGATAAAGACATTGCCCTGGACAAGATCAATTCTTCAACTAAGAATGCGCACTTATTTTTGAAAAATGCAAAAATGCTGTTTATTACATTTGGTACTTCCAGGGTATATCGTCTTAAAGAAACAGGAAGGATCGTTTCTAATTGTCATAAACTACCTGATTCGAACTTTACAGTTGAATTGCATGATGTGGAGGAAATCGTAAGATTATGGGGTTCATTACTCGAAAAGTTGAATAATTTTAATAAAGATCTTAAGGTTATTTTTACTGTAAGTCCGGTAAGGCACTGGAAAGATGGGGCACATGGAAATCAGGTAAGTAAATCGGTATTATTTTTGGGGATTGAACACCTGCTCGGGAATCAGACAGCGTGTGGTTATTTCCCCGCCTATGAGCTTATGATGGACGATCTCAGGGATTACAGGTTCTATGCAAAAGACATGATTCATCCTTCTGCTGAGGCGCTGGATTATATCTGGGAGGCATTCACAGAAACATATTTTACTCCTGAAACAAAAAGAATATGGAGGGAAATCAAAGATATTACTCTGGCAATAAATCACAGATTTGTTACAGATTCACGCAAAGGGAAAAAAGATTTTGCCCTTGTTATGCTTCGCCGCATAACTGATGCCGAGAAAAAATTCTCTTATATCTGTCTTGACAAAGAAAAATCTTACTTCATTAACATGCTTGAAGATAACCAATGATTTCTCCAGGTTTCCTGGTAAAGCAGACCATGCAATTGTTTCTATTTCAGGAGGGATATCTTTCTGGCAAAATCGCCGGGATCCCTTGATATTACTATTCTGTCACTATGCTTCTTCCCGGGTGTCCCCTCATAGTCAGTAAAGATTATTTTGCTTATTTGAAGTGATTTGCCAACAGATGTGAAATATTCGATATTCTTTTTAGTGTAGTCAAATGAGCCTGAATTCACAACCAGGAATTTAAAAGGTTTAATCCTGTATATATCAACCGCTTCTGAAGAAGGCAGGAAATCTCCTGTATAAATCACCTCATATCCTCTCTTCCTGAGAGTATATTTATAGAAAAGGAAATTTGCTTCAGTCTGGTTATCTGAAGTACTGATCATAGCTACTGTACCTGAATTCCTTTTATCAACTGATATCTTATTATCCTCAATGATCAGGATTTGTTTAATAGTATTCCTTACAAATTGTTCCTGTGCCCGTGTCATTGCTCCGGTTTGCCACAAAATTCTCGACTTGACAAGAAGCGGATGGAGGTAGTTAATGAAAGCTTCTTCAACGCCATAATTTTTAATAAATGGCTCAAGAGCTGACTTGAATTGATCTTCACTGAATCTGAGTGCTGACATTAACACCTTTCCTGGCTGAAAACTCTTATCTGGGATATCGTTGCGACTGCTTACCACCATTACCTGCCCTGTAAGCTCATCCTCATCCAGGGATGCTATTCTTGATATTTTAAATCCATTCCTGTTAAGATATGATACATTCAGGATCTTCTTAAGCTCAGCTTCACTGTACATCCTTATGTTTGAGTCTTTTCGTTCAGGTTCAAGAAGTCTGTACCTTTTCTCCCAGATTCTTATGGTATGAGCTTTGATACCTGAAAAGTTCTCAAGATCCCTGATTGAATATACCGTTATTCCTGCTTCCATATTAAATAATGATTAATGAGGTTTTATTTCGGCCCGCACAGGAATAAAACAAACATATAAGTCTTTTGTTTAAAGAGGAATAACTGTAAAAGCAGTTTTACTTTAGAAATTCAAACAGATTAAGTGCCAATGGGAAATCAGACCAGAGAAAGATCACTCAGCATTTTCGATCATAACTTTCTTGACGATCCTGCTATTATCACTGAAAAGAATTACAACAAGATATATTCCTCTTCCGGGATTTTCGAGGTTTATTTTGAAAAATATCTGTGGGGTGGTAAACTTCACTCTATAAATTTCCTGTCCGATTATATTTGTAACTTTTATGTAAGAGATCTCTTTTGTGCTCTTTATGGTGAAACTATTGTCCCTTACAGGAACCGGGTAAATTGTAACAATATTTTCAGCTTGACCCCTGTCGGGTAACTCCTGTTTAACCGGATTGCCATTATCCACCCGTTCCCTTTGCGAATAGAGATTTATTGAAAAAGACAAAACAACTAAAAGGAGTAAAAAATGTTTCATCAGCATCATTTGGAAAAAGTTACTGCAAAAACTGTGCTAAACTTAATAAAATCATCTAAAATCATTTATCAGATCTTTGGTTCGTTCAAGATCTTCAGGTGTATCAATTCCAACACTATCCCATTCCGTGAGTGTTGTTCTGATCCGGAATCCGTTTTCCAGCCATCTGTTTTGTTCAAGAGATTCAGCTATTTCAAGAGGGCTACGTGCCAGCGTTGTAAGCTTTTTCAGGGTTTCTTTCTTATATCCATAGAGACCCAGGTGCTTGTAAAAAAGATGTCTCAGATGCCACTCTTCAATTTTAACATCCCTGACAAAAGGAATTGCCGATCTGCTGAAATAAAGTGCATCTCCTTTTGAGGTGATAACTGTTTTAATCTGATTTGGGTTTACAATATCTTCATTTAGGTCAACCTTGCATATGAGAGTAGCTATTTCCACACTGTCATCACTGAAACATTCAGCAACCTGGTCAATCTGTTCAGGTTTAATGAATGGTTCATCCCCCTGGATGTTAATTACAACATCTATTTTTAACCCGTTTTCTGTTTCAATTTTTTCAGAAGCCTCATAACACCTGTCTGTTCCACTTGTATGATCAGTGGATGTCATTATTGCTTTCCCCCCGAACCCCTCAACGCATTTTATGATTCTCTCATCATCTGTTGCAACAAAAACATGTTCAAGTGATTTCAGGGCTTGTTCATATACACACTGGATCATGGTTCTGTTCCCAACCATCGCCAGAGGTTTCCCGGGAAACCTTGAAGATGCAAATCTGGCTGGAATAATGCCCGCAAACTTTGATTTATTGATTCTGTTCATGCGGCTAAATTACGAAAAATGCATTTCCCAATGTTTTAAAAATATCTTAAATTCGCAGGATCAAAAATCATTAGATGAAGGATCTGCAAAATATAAAGCAAAGATTCGGAATTATCGGTAATTACATCGGACTTAACCGGGCGATTGACATAGCAATTCAGGTTGCTCCTACTGACCTGTCGGTACTTTTAACAGGTGAGAGCGGAACAGGAAAGGAAGTTTTCCCCCAGGTAATTCATAATCATAGTACCCGTAAGCATGGCCCATATATCGCTGTAAACTGCGGTGCTATTCCTGAAGGTACAATAGATTCAGAGCTTTTTGGACATGAAAAGGGTGCATTCACTGGCGCTACCGATAGTCGTAAAGGCTATTTTGAGGTTGCTGACGGTGGCACCATCTTTCTTGATGAGATAGCCGAGCTTCCGTTGTCAACCCAGGTAAGACTTTTAAGAGTCCTGGAAACAGGGGAGTTCATCAGGGTTGGTTCATCAAAGGTGCAGAAGACAAATGTCAGGGTCATTGCTGCCAGCAATGTTGATGTGCCGTTAGCAATAACAAACGGCAGGTTTCGAGAAGACCTGTTCTACAGACTTAATACAGTTCCAATTACAATTCCTTCTCTGAGAGACAGGGGGGAGGATATTCTTCTGCTTTTCAGGAAGTTCGCTGCTGATTTTGCGGATAAGTACAGGATGCCGGCCATCAGATTAAATAAAGATGCTCAGAGCATGTTGTTAAATTACTCCTGGCCTGGTAATGTTCGCCAACTCAAAAATATAACTGAACAGATTTCGATAATTGAAAGTGAAAGAGATATTTCTGCCGAAAACCTGAAAAAGTATTTACCCGATTATCAGGCAATTAAATTACCTGCTGTTCTTAGGAAAGATGAGGAAAGATCATTCACCAATGAGAGGGAGATATTATACAAAATACTCTTCGATATGAAGAGTGATATGAATGACCTTAAGAAACTGGTACTGGATATCATCCGGAAGGGTGATGGAACGCTTGAGATCCACGACAGTCATGAAAGAGTCATAAAGAATCTTTTCGGAGATACAAATCTGGAAAAACAGGTGACAAATGTACCTGACAGCGATGTTGTTGAATTCACAGCAAGACCTGTCCGGAACAATATTCAGGATACGGAGGAAATTGTGGAGGAATCACTTTCGCTCTCGGGAAATGAGATGGAGCTTATTATCAAAGCTCTTGAAAAACATAATCACAAAAGGAAGTCCGCAGCAAAAGAACTGGGAATCTCAGAACGGACACTTTACAGGAAAATAAAGGAATACGGGATTGATCTCTAAAATGAAGAAGTATCAGAAATATTTAATAATTGCAATTCTGTTTTTAATTGCCGTAACTGAGTATGGGTGTAAAGTAAGCTTCTCATTCTCAGGTGCAAGTATCCCTGTACAGGTAAAAACGATCAGTATCCAGTATTTCCTTAACAGGGCCAGCCTGGTCCAGCCAGGGTTAAGCCAGTCTCTTTCTGAAGCCCTGATTGACAAATGCAAGGCTCAGACAAATCTTAGTATGGTTAATCAGAATGGAGATGTCAGCTTTGAGGGAGAAATAACCGATTACAACACTGCTCCTCTTACAGTTTCTGCAGAGGCAACAGCTGCTATGAACAGGTTTACTATTACAACAAGGGTAAGGTTCAAAAATAATGTTGACCCGAAATTAAGTTATGACCAGAGTTTTTCGAGGTATAAGGATTATGACAGCAACCTTGATCTGAGTCAGGTAGAGAGAGAACTATCGGACGAAATCATAAAATTATTGGTTGAGGATATTTTTAATCAGGCCTTCGTCAACTGGTAAATCAAATGAACAGAAACGATTTTATTGGCGTAATTCAGGATTCAGCTGCCATCAGCAGGAATATGGTCGGAGAGATACAGGAAGTTCTTGAGATGTTTCCTTATTTCCAGAGTGCCCATCTTATGCTGCTTAAAGGTCTTCATAATAATTCTGATATTAAGTTCGAAAGTCAGCTAAAAGCTTCTGCCTTGTATATATCAGACAGGGAGATCCTTTATAATATGTTAAAAAAGGAAGAAATCCTGAAAACCCAACAGCCTGAATCAGTAAGGGTGGAACATTCTGAACCCGATCCTAACGTTGACAATCTTCAGGTGGTAATTGAATCGGGAAAGAACAGCCAGGAGATAATTCAGGAGATTGAGAAAGATGATCTGCCACAAGATGATGGAAGGATCCCGGAATTCTCACTTCAGGGTATCCCCAGATCTTTGCTTATAAACGAGGAGATGTCTCAGGAAGAATCGATCAATATGGTATACCTTTTTGACGAGGAGGATGAGAGAACTGAAGAGAAGGTAATCTATATGGATCCATCTATCGATGTTCCTGATGATGAAGATCTGCTTGAACTTGATCTTTCCGCCGGGGAATTATCAGAACCGGGCGAAACTCCTGTTGAAATAATTGCGGAGAACGAGGAAAAACATTCCAGAAAACAGATTCAGGCTGATCTTATTGACAAATTCATTCTGGCTAATCCCAGGATCGAACCTGCAAGAGAAAAAACTGAACATTCAGCTGAAGACAAATCAAAACCTTATATCGAAGAAAAGGGAGTATTCGTAACAGAAACACTTGCAAAAATCTATATTAATCAGGGCTATTATTCGAAAGCCATAGATATTTATGAAAAATTAAGTTTGAAATTTCCGGAAAAAAGTAGTTACTTTGCGGCTCAAATTGAAAAAGTTAAAGAGTTAATAAAATATTGATACAATGGGAATATATATCTTCGTTTCGGTTCTGATAATTATTGCATGTGTACTCCAAATCCTCATTGTTCTGGTACAGAACTCAAAAGGTGGAGGTCTTGCTGCAAATTTTACTTC
>JAHEYW010000002.1:0-29469 GCA_023251395.1 Bacteroidales bacterium | reverse complement strand
AGATTTTCTTGAGAAGTCTACCTGGACACTTGCAGCTGCAATTGTCATTCTCTGTATTGTGGCAACCGCAACTATTCCCCGTGGCGGAGAACAGCAAAAGTCAAGGATCCAGAGACAAATTGAGAACACTGTTGATCCAAATGCTGTACCAACACTTCCTACATCTGTTCCGGCAGGGACAACTGCTCCTGCAACAAACAATACAAATCCAGCTGCTCCCGGAACAGGTCAGGAACAACCTAAAAAGTAGATAATTTTATAATGTATAATATAAGGTGTCAGATTGTCATATTCTGACACTTTTTTGTTCCAGGCACGTAACAGTATGACTATTAGTGAATAACGCATAATAAGAGACACAATCTGGTAATATGACTGAATTTGTTTCAGATAAATTGTCTCAGAAAATAGCAAAATGGCATCTTTTAACGTTTGGCATAATATATGTTTAGAAAGATGTCAGAAAATTGAAGTCTAACTTTTAACACTTAATAAAATGGCACAATTAAAAGGTAAAGTATTAGCAGGTAAAGTATTGGTTAAACCTGCAGAGGCTGAAGCAAAAACAGCAAGTGGAATTATTATCCCCGACTCAGCAAAGGAAAAACCACGTCAGGGTTCTGTTATTCTTGTCGGAGCTCCAAAGAAAGACGAAGAGATGGAAGTAAAAAAAGGTGATGTTGTTCTTTATGGAAAATATTCCGGTCAGGAACTGACGATAAATGGTGAAGATTATCTGCTGATTTCTCAATCTGATATTCTGTTCATTTTATAATAACCCGTAAACCAATTTAAAATAAACGATATGGCAAAAGAAATTAAATTCAATATCGACGCACGTCAGCTTCTTAAAGAAGGTGTTGATCAGTTAGCTGATACCGTAAGAGTTACATTGGGACCTAAAGGTCGCCACGTAGTGCTTGAGAAAAAATATGGTGCTCCCCAGATCACAAAGGACGGAGTTACTGTTGCAAAAGAAATAGAACTGTCAGATCCCTACAAAAATATGGGTGCACAGATGGTGAAGGAAGTAGCATCAAAAACCGGCGACCAGGCAGGTGACGGTACAACAACAGCTACTATTCTCGCACAGGCAATTATTAATGTAGGCCTTAAGCATATTACTGCCGGAGCCAATCCAATGGATATTAAAAGAGGTATTGACAAAGCAGTTGCAAAAGTTATTAAAAGTATTGCATCACAGGCAAAAGTTATCGGTGACGATCTGAATAAAATTGAACAGGTTGCAAGAATCTCTGCAAACGACGACCAGGAAATTGGTAAACTCATCGCTGAGGCAATGAGCAAAGTAAAAAAAGAAGGTGTTATTACTGTTGAGGAAGCAAAAGGAACAACAACAACTGTTGAGGTTGTTGAAGGTATGCAGTTTGACAGGGGTTATATATCAGCTTATTTTGTTACAAATCCTGAAAAAATGGAAGCTGATCTCGATTCACCATATATTCTTATTCACGACAAGAAGATATCCAATATGAAGGACATGCTTCCGGTTCTTGAAGCTACAGCTCAGACGGGACGTCCACTTCTTATCATTGCTGAAGATATTGAAGGTGAAGCTCTTGCTACCCTGGTTGTCAACCGTCTCCGTGGCTCACTTAAAGTCTGTGCTGTAAAGGCTCCCGGTTTTGGTGACAGAAGAAAAGAAATGCTTGAAGATATCGCCATCCTTACAGGTGGAACAGTTATTTCAGAAGAAAAAGGTCTGAAACTTGAACATACAACTCTTGATCTTCTTGGAAGAGCAGAAAAAGTTACAGTTGACAAAGAAGACACAACAATTGTTAATGGTGCAGGTGAGAAAGATCAGATCAAAGCCAGAGTTAATCAGATCAAACAGCAGATGTCAACAACCACATCTGACTATGATAAGGAAAAACTTCAGGAAAGACTTGCCAAATTGTCTGGTGGTGTTGCAGTCCTTTATATTGGTGCTGCTTCAGAAGTAGAAATGAAAGAGAAAAAAGACCGCGTTGACGATTCACTTCACGCTACCCGCGCTGCAATTGAAGAAGGTATTGTACCTGGTGGTGGCGTAGCTTATATCCGCGCTATTAAAACACTTGAAGGACTGAAGGGTGACAATGAAGATCAGACTTTCGGTATTGAAATAGTTAAAAGGGCTATAGAAGAACCGCTTCGTCAGATTGCACTTAATGCAGGAAAAGAAGGTGCTGTAGTTGTGCAGGCTGTTAAAACTGGAAAAGCCGACTATGGTTATAATGCTCAGACAGATAATTTTGAGAACCTTTATGAATCAGGTGTAATTGATCCAGCAAAAGTTACCAGGATTGCACTTGAAAATGCTGCTTCAGTTGCAGGGATGTTCCTCACAACAGAAGCTGTTGTTGTTGAAGAAAAAGAAGATAAACCCGCAATGCCGTCTCCGGGAATGGGTGGTGGCATGCCAGGTATGATGTAATAAATTCATCTTTAGCTATAACCAGAGGGCACGATTTGATATCGTGCCCTCTTTTTTCTTAGCAGCTGATACCGATATTTTTATATATTTGCACCTGATTAAATCAGGGCCTTGCCGATGCATAATATTCGTAATTTCTGCATAATAGCTCATATTGACCATGGGAAAAGCACCCTGGCTGACAGGCTGCTTGAGAAAACCAATACACTTAGTGAACGACAGTTCCAGAACCAGGTCCTTGACGACATGGACCTGGAAAGGGAACGGGGTATAACAATTAAAAGCCATGCCATCCAGATGGAATATTTTCAGGATGGTGTTAAATACTATCTGAATCTTATTGATACTCCAGGACATGTTGACTTTTCATACGAAGTATCGCGGTCGATAGTTGCATGTGAAGGAGCCCTTCTGGTTATTGATGCTACACAAGGTATTCAGGCGCAGACAATTTCTAATCTCTATATGGCTATCGAACATAACCTTGAGATTATCCCTGTTCTGAATAAGATGGATATGGCAAATGCGATGCCTGAAGAGGTTAAGGATCAGATCGTTGATCTGGTAGGCTGCAAAAGAGAAGACATCATTGAAGCAAGTGCCAAAACCGGAATGGGAGTTGAAAGGATCCTCAATGATATCGTTACCAAGATACCAGCCCCTGCAGGAGATCCAAATGCCCCGCTCCAGGCACTGATATTTGATTCAATTTTCAATTCTTTCAGAGGAATTATAGCATATTTTAAAATTGTAAATGGCTCCATACGCAAAGGGGAAAAAGTGAAATTTGTCAGTACCGGAAGAGAATATGATGCTGATGAAATCGGTGTGCTGAAACTTAAACAGGATCCAAGGAATTATTTGGGAGCAGGAGATGTGGGCTATATCATTTCAGGGATCAAGAATTCGGTAGAGGTAAAGGTAGGTGATACAATCACCCAGGTCAGTAATCCATGTGATAAGGCTATTGAGGGATTTGAAGATGTCAAGCCAATGGTATTCGCAGGTATCTATCCGGTAGATGCTGATGAATATGAAGATCTGAGAAACTCGATTGAAAAACTTCAGCTTAACGATGCCTCGCTTTCTTTTGTGCCGGAATCATCTGCTGCTTTAGGATTTGGATTCAGGTGCGGCTTCCTGGGACTTCTTCATATGGAGATAATCCAGGAACGACTTGACAGGGAGTTTGATATGGAAGTCATCACCACTGTTCCTAACGTCTCTTATAAAGTATATACGACTAAAGGAGAAGAAGTAGATGTTCATAATCCATCTGGTCTTCCTCCGGTTACCAACATTGATCGTATTGAGGAACCTTATATTGTAGCCCAGATAATTACTCTTTCAGAATATGTTGGATCCATTATGAACCTGTGTATTGACAAGAGGGGAGTCCTGAAAAACCAGGTTTACCTTACCAGAGACAGGGTAGAGATTACCTTTGAGATGCCTCTTTCTGAAATAGTTTTTGATTTTTATGATAAACTGAAAAGCATTTCAAAAGGGTATGCCTCTTTCGATTATTATTATACAGCATATCAGAAAGCAGATCTTGTCAGACTTGATATCCTGCTTAACGGAGAAATGGTTGATGCTCTGTCGACCCTTATCTTCAGAGGTCATGCATATGATTTTGGCCGGAAAATGTGTGTCAAATTAAAGGAACTGATACCGAGGCAGCAATTTGAAATAGCAATTCAGGCTGCAATAGGTGCAAAAATAATTGCCAGGGAGACTGTCAAAGCAGTGAGAAAAGATGTTACTGCAAAATGCTATGGAGGGGATATTACAAGGAAGAGAAAACTTCTTGAAAAGCAGAAAAAAGGAAAGAAGAGGATGAGGCAGGTTGGTAATGTTGAGGTTCCCCAGCAGGCTTTTCTTGCCGTCCTGAAACTGGATTAATTGTTGGATCGCTCTGTCTTATTAAGATTTTTTTAACTTTTTTTTGTAAATAGGAAATAATAACTAATTTAGCTTCCGTTTTAAGGCAATAACGATATTCACAATATGAATTGCCCTATAATCTAACCTAAATCATAACCCTGGCCTTCCCTAAAAGGTCAGGGTTTTTTATATAAGCAGTTTGTAACCTTTGCCATGCACATTCAGGATCTTAACAGCAGGATCCTTTTTCAGATATTTACGAAGTTTTGTTATGTAGACATCCATGCTCCGTGCATTGAAATAGTTATCATCTATCCATATTGCTTTCAGTGCATAGTTCCGTTCCAGGATCTCATTCTTGTGCATACAAAGTAATTCCAGCAGCTCCGACTCCTTGGTTGTGAGCTTGGTTGTATGATCTTCAAATATCAATAATTGTTTCAGAGTATCGAATGAATATTTTCCGATCAGGTATATTTCCTCTTTCTTCTTTGGCGCCGGCTCGGCCACCCTTCTTAATATTGCTTCAATACGGTACAGGAGCTCTTCCATTGAAAATGGCTTAGTAATATAATCATCTGCCCCTGATATAAATCCTTCAATTATATCTTCCTTGAGATTCTTTGCAGTGAGAAATATAAACGGGATACCTGGTTTTACTTTTTTTATCTCTCTTGCCAGAGTGAGGCCGTCCATTTCAGGCATCATAATGTCGATTATGCACAGATTATATTCGTTCCTTTTAAACGATTCCAGAGCTTCCTTTCCGTTTACACAAAGAAATGCATCGTAGCTTTTTGCCTGCAGATAATTCCTGAGCAGTGTGCCCAGATTATTATCATCCTCTGCAAGAAGGATTCTTTTATTCTTCATTTTAATTCTGATTTGGAATAAAAATAGTAAACTTAGTTCCTTTTCCGGCCTGACTCTCAACCTTTATTGTCCCATTGTGGTCTTCAATTACCTTCTTTACATAGCTGAGGCCAAGTCCGAAGCCTTTAACATTATGGAGATTTCCTGAAGGGACACGGTAAAACTTATCATAAATGCGTTTCAGATCTTCTTTCCTTATTCCTATTCCCTGATCCTCTACTAATATCAAAATACCCTTCTTATTATTTCTTGTACAAATTGTTATCTCAGGTCTTCCTTTTGAGTATTTGATAGCATTGTCAATCAGGTTTGAGATGCAGTTAAGGAAGTGTATTTCATCAATCATTGCGAATGAGTTTTCGGCTTGAAAATCAGTTATGATGATTCCATCGCTGTTACCAACCTGCAGCTTGAAATTATCTACAGCTTTATTAATTACATTGTGAACATCTGTCTCAACAAGTGAAAGCTTCATCTTCACTCTTTCAAATATTGCCATTTGAAGAACCTTTTCCACATGATATCTGAGTCTGGTGCTCTCATCGGAGATAACCTTGGCCAGATTATCAACATCCTTCTTATCCGCCGGTATGCTTTTATCCGCCATCATTTGTGAGGCAAGGGATATCGTAGAAATGGGTGTCTTCAGTTCATGAGTCATGTTATTTATAAAGTCGCTCCGTATCTCAGAGATCTTTTTTTGTCTGAAGATCACGATGAAGGTTCCCGTGGAAAGAATAATCAGAAGAGCGGTAAATAGTAATGAAAGAAAGCCGAGACTTCCGATCCTCTCAAATTTATACTGATTTTCCTGCATGAAGTAAAGTACGATCTGATTCTGACCCGGAACAGGATCATTCGGGAAAAGCTGTCTCATGAATTTATTGGTGCCGGTTTTGTCAACAAATCCTGGCGTTTTCATAATAATACCTGTCTGGTTCCTCACAGCAAACTCGTAATTGAGATGGATGCCAACATTTTTGAGAGCATCGCTAAGTTCTGAATTTACGTTCTGGAGGTTAAGGCGATCTCTTATTTCGGCTGTTTCCCTGAAAATTTTTTCCATTATGTTCTCGAGGAAAACGATTTTATTTGTAACTCTTCCTGAGAGTCCGGCCCTAAGACTCTGGGCAGGTTGTTCAGGAGATTCCTCCAGAGCATATGAAGCCGACGCTTCCTGTGAAATAATAATTTTTTGTCCGGATTTATTTAACACTATTGGTTTATTTGGATCATTAAGTCCATATAATTCAAATAATTCAGAATTTGGCTTGTAGCCCTGAAGCTTTCTTGCAAGTGGGGAATTGGCAGGCACAATAGCTGTAACAGAATCTGCAATATAAGGATCAACCTCCTCAAGAATTTTATTGATAAGTTCTTTTTCTTCAAGATCCTGAACAACAGATTCCAGGGCTTTGTTAACCTGGTACCTGAACTGTTGATCTGAAATATCAATTGCATTTTCAATCCATGAGATCTGGATTAAGATCAATCCTGTAACTGAAAGGAAAAAGAAAATTGCCAGTAATACTATTGTTTTCTTCTTCATAATTGTCAAAATTACGGCTATCTGATCTAATAAAATATTCTTTAACGTTCTTTAACAACCGGTATGTGCCTGTAAAACATTGTTTTCAGAGACGTGATGAGGAAAACAGGTTTAACATAAATTTAAGAATGTGTTAATGTTCAGTTAATTGATGATAATAGTTTTTTTAATCTGAAAACACGGTTTATCTTTACATTGGTTTTGGCACGGAATTTGTTCTAATTAATATAGAGGTTTTTTTCATAGGTTAGGTTAGTTTTAGGGTTATCAAAAAAGTGAGCCGCTCTCCCGAGCGGCTCTTCTTATTCAATGCAATTCGATAATCAATTAAGTAACTTAATTTACAAGACCGGGAACAAAGCTAATCAAGCACTTGTACTTTAATGAGATTTATATTTTTCTCTCTTGCAGCGGTGAAGAGGTGTTTTCTTATCAGACTGGATTTTTTCTTCTGGACCCATGTAAGGTTGATTATCGTTTGTGTATTGTCTTTCATAACAACCTTTATCTTTTTCTGTTTATGGGGGAAATAGATATCCTTTATATCTTCCCATTTGATTGTTGTGACTTTTGCATTGCCCATACCATACTTGAAGTCAATTTTGTCATCATCTATTGAAAAATAGTGGTCAGACCTTTTAAATGTTGCCATTCCGGCAATAATACCTGTGACTAAACTAATTCCCAATGGTGCTGCTGACACACCGGGTTTGATCGAAGAATCATAAAGCAGGCTCATTAAGAGTGTAGCTATACCTGCAAAGAAGAAACATGAAGCAAAGATCCAAAGCATAACTTTCTTGCTTTTGGAAAATTCTTCTTCAGACAGATTGAAATGCACATTCTCCATATTCTAAGGGGTTATGTATGCTAAATTTTTATCTTTTATTTCTTTTGGGTCAAGTATGAAAAGTGCTGTTATTTTTTCAATTTCCCGCAATTGTGTTGTGATCTGATCAAAGTTGCAAACATTTTCATGATCCTGTATCAGAAACAGATAATCTATTTTTTTAAGCTTTTTGAAGATTACGTTTTTCTCAGATCTGTTGGATATCAGGTAGTAGATCACCTCAGGCGATCCTGAAGAAAAAGCATACTTACTGAAACTATCCTTCTCTCCGGCATTGATCTCGATATCAATAGTTCTGTGGTGTCTAAGAGATATCGAAAGTTTCTTATTGATAAGCTGGGAAACCTTATAGTCTGCTTCAGATGAAACGAGTCCGATAATAACAAGATCTGCCTCCGTCTTGTCAGTGAGAGTTAATCTCGTTATTTTTGAACGGCTGGCCATATTCCATTACATAGTAGCATAAAGTTACAAATAATAATGGAGTGTTGTCATATTCCTGTTAAATATCGCTATTTAGCTTTTCCCAGGCCATTCTTGAGGCATCCTGCTCAGCCTCTTTCTTTGATGCTCCCTGCCCTTTTCCATATTCAACCTTATCAATTGACAATGTAGTTGTAAAAACTGATTTTTTGTGAACGAAGTCATATTCTTCATTGTATGAGAAGACAAGGTTCGATTTTTTTTTCTGAACCCACTCAAAGATCATGCTTTTATAATCGTTATCAGTATTTACAATAGTTTGAAGGTTGAGGTAATTCTCGAAGACGTTTTTTATGAAGTATTTTTTTGTTTTCTTAAAACCTTTATCAAGGAAAATTGCCCCGATAAGAGCTTCGAAAGCATCGCCATAAAGATGTTTGGTAATATGACCGGAGCTGATATTGCTTACAAGGAGTTTGTCTATACCCATTTCAATTGCAAGCTGATTCAGGACATCACCGTTGACAATGCGGGATCGTATTTTGGTCATGAATCCTTCTGATGCTTTTGGATATTTTTCAAACAGAAAATCAGAAAGTATCATATCAAGTACTGAATCCCCCAGGAATTCAAGTCGTTCATTATTTATTTTTTGACCGCCTGGCAGATTGAATGATGCAGATCTGTGAATAAAAGCAACCTCATAAATCATGAGATTTCCGGGTTTAAAGCCAAGCAAAAGCTTAAGCCTGGAACCAAATTCCTTTTTATCAAGAAGATATGTGCCGTTTTTTCTTTTCCGGAAAAGAGACACTAGATGTCTGCTTTTTTTATTACTACGGAGGCATTATGGCCGCCAAATCCAAACGTATTGCTTATTGCGGCATTGATCTTTCTGTTCTGAGCTTTATTAAAAGTCATGTTCAGCTTTTGATCTATTTCCGGGTCAGGATTTTTAAAGTTGATTGTTGGAGGAACAATATCATGAACTATAGCCATTATTGTTGCAATAGTCTCAACTGCACCGGCAGCGCCTAACAAATGTCCTGTCATTGATTTTGTGCCGCTTATATTAAGCTTATAAGCATGTTCCCCGAATACACTGATTATTGCCTTTGTTTCGGATATATCACCAAGCGGAGTAGATGTACCATGAACATTAATATAATCAATATCTTCCGGTTTGAGCCCGGCATCCATCACGGCAAGTTTCATTACGTTTGAAGCGCCACGGCCTTCCGGATGCGGTGCGGTGAGATGGTATGCATCTGCAGTCATTCCAACTCCTACAATTTCGGCATAGATTTTTGCGCCCCTTGCTTTAGCGTGCTCGTATTCTTCGAGAATCAATGCACCAGCCCCTTCTCCCATTACAAATCCGTCGCGTGTTGCATCAAAAGGACGGGATGCTGACATATACTCAGCATTATTGGCAGAGAGAGCTTGCATTGAATTAAAACCTCCGATACCTGGTTCGTTGATAGCAGCCTCCGAACCGCCGCTGACAAAGATCTCTGCCCTTCCCATTTTAATATGGGTTACAGCATCAATCAAAGCATTTGTGGATGAAGCGCATGCAGAAACAGTGGCAAAGTTTGGTCCCATAAAACCATATTTAATGGAAATGGATCCTGCAGCAATGTCACTGATCATTTTTGGAATAAAAAACGGGCTGAACCTTGGAGTGCCGTCTCCCTGAACAAACCCTTTTATCGCCTGAAAGAAAGTCTCAAGACCACCGACACCTGATGCCCAGATTACACCTATCCGTTCCTTGTTTATCTTTTCAAGATCAAGACCTGAATCGATTATGGCTTCATCTGAGGCAATCAGTGCAAACTGAGCATACAAGTCCAGTTTGTTGGCTTCTTTTCTGTCAAAATACCTGCTTGAGTCATAGTTCTTTACTTCACATGCAAATTTTGTTTTGAATTTTTCAGTGTCGAACCTTGTTATCAGTCCTGCACCGCTAACTCCATTCTTCAAGCCATCCCAAAATTCATGTAAATTATTACCAAGAGGAGTCAATGCTCCGATCCCTGTAACTACAACTCTTCTCATAAATGGATTTTTATCTATGCAAAATTACTTTGCATTTTCCTCAATGTACTTGATAGCTTCTCCGACAGTACTTATACTTTCAGCCTGGTCGTCAGGAATAGCAATGTTAAATTCTTTTTCAAACTCCATGATTAATTCAACAGTGTCAAGAGAGTCAGCCCCCAGGTCGTTAGTGAAACTAGCTTCCGGAGTTACTTCTGATTCGTCAACGCCAAGTTTGTCAACGATAATCTCTTTTACTCTTGTGGCAATGTCAGACATAGTAGTAATATTTTTAATTAATAATAGTTTTAAGACAGTGCAAAGAAATATATTTGTACCATATTTTTCAAGTGAATTGATGTTTTTTTATTAGCTCACTATGCTAAATGCCTGAATATAAGCTAAATAAATATATTAATAATTGTTACTGCACTAACAACCCCGTTATTTGTAAATAACAGATAATGAAGAATATAGCAATTTTTGCCAGTGGGTCGGGAACAAATGCTGAAAATCTAATTGCATATTTTTCGACCAGGAATAGTGCAAAGGTTTCTTTGATTTTGTCTAATAAAAAGGATGCATTCGTATTAAAGCGTGCTGCAAAACATAATATTGATTCACTATTTTTCGACCGACAGGATTTTTATCATTCTGATACTGTATTGAATTGTCTTTCTTCCTATGGAATAGATTTTATTGTACTGGCGGGATTCCTCTGGCTTGTCCCTGATAATATCCTGAGAAAATATGATCATAAAATTATAAATATCCATCCTGCACTTCTTCCATACTATGGCGGAAAAGGCATGTATGGCGAGAAAGTTCATCAGGCTGTTATTGATAACAGGGAAAAGGAATCTGGCATTTCAATACATTTTGTTAATGAAAAGTATGATGAGGGGGATATTATTTTTCAGGCCAGGTGCAACATTGAACCACATGATACTCCAGAAATACTGGCGAACAAGGTCCATGCACTGGAATATAAATATTTTCCGGTCATTATTGAAGAGACAATCCTGAAAACCTTATGAAGGTTATTTTATTGTCCTCAGAAGTGAAAGGATTACAGTTTTTGATTTATTGAACTTTTCCAGGTTCTCCGGTAATACAGGCTCGACTGGAGGCGCTTCAACCTCTAGAGGATCGACAGCATATCCGTTCTTATAAAACCTGTAATCAAGATGTGGGCCAGTAGCAAGTCCGCTCATTCCAACATATCCGATCACATCTCCCTGCTTTACCACGGCCCCCGGATATATGTTTTTCCCGAAACCACTAAGGTGCATATAGGCTGTTGAATAAACGCTATTATGCATAATTCTTACAATCCTTCCAGCCTCAGGTTCAATTGTTGCAGAGATAACCTTTCCGTCGCCAATGGTATGAACCGGGGTTCCTTCCTGTGCAGCATAATCAACTCCGAAATGAGGTCTTACTATCCTGAGTACCGGATGCATCCTGGCGGATGAAAACCTTGAGGATACCCTTGCATATTGGAGCGGTGCTTTTAAAAATGCTCTCCTCAGACTGCTTCCTGTTGTATCATAAAAACTTTCAATTCCATTCTGAATCAGAGGAATAGCAAATATATATTTACCTGCATGGATGAATTCAGCGCCATAAATTTTAACAATACCCATGGACATTCCTCCAATATATTTTTCCTTGAAAATGATCCTGAAGCTATCTCCTTTCTGCAATGCAAAAAAATCAATGGTCCATGCATACATTTCTGACATGCTGACACAAAGATCCGGATTGAGACCGGCCTGGATCATTGCATCCCATAAAGATGTTTGTATAGTTCCTGATACAAATTTTACTTCTGTTTCAGCCTTTATTCTGAAAGGAGTGATGCTCAGAGAATCATTGAAACTGAAGACATAATACAGATCAGGATCGTGTTCATAAAGTAGGTATTTTGCTTTCTTCAGACTGTCGCCGGTATAAAATATTTTAAAATTCCTGCCAGCCCGCATATCCCTAATGTCGAATATATTGGACGATTTTTTAATGATCATGTCAATTTCCTGAAGGGTTATCCCAAATCCGGAAAGCATATCAGGAAGAAACCTGTTTTGCCGTATCTTTCCTTCCTTTACGTTGAATGAATCGACAGGTATACCATAAATGTATCTCACAGGGTTTTCTTCAGGTTTAATTAAGGTATCCTGAGAATCAGTGATTTTGGTTAAGGGAGTTTCATTCTTTATTTTGCAGGAAATAACAAGAGATAAGAATAAAATACACATAAACAGGATTTTGCAAAAGTTATTTTTGCAGTAAGTATCCTTATTTGCAGTTAATGGTTTTTGATCTCGTAGCCTGCTCAAGGTCTGACAGTTTCTTTGTAAGAATATCGAAATCCGGGAGAAATCATTTAATTACAATATTTATTATTCTGTTTGGCACAACAATAATATTTGCCGGCTCTTTTCCATCAAGCCATTTTAAGGTTCTCGGATCAGACAGTATAGTTTTTATTATCGCATCTTTATCAGTGTTGATGCCAAATGTGATCTTGAATCTCATCTTCCCGTTAAAGGAGACCGGATATTCAAAAACGTCTTCCTTCAGGTATACTTCATTTACTTCCGGCCAGGGTTCATAGGCAAGGGTATTATTGTTTCCCATCTGATTCCACAGTTCTTCCGCCAAATGAGGTGCAAAAGGAGAAAGGATTTTTGTAAATGCAATCGCACTATTCCTTGTTATCTTCCCTTTTTTTGTTACAAGATTCATGAAAATCATCATCGCCGAGATCGCAGTATTAAATCTCAGGTTCTCAATATCTGACTGAACTTTTTTGATTGTCTGATGCAAACCTTTAAGTACCTCCTGATCTTCTTCTCCTTCAGTAATATTTTCCGGACCAGAAATGAATCGGAATGATCTTGAAAGGAATCCGAAAACTCCTTTTACACCTTTGTCATCCCATGGCTTGGTAACATCCAGCGGACCCATGAACATCTCATATAGTCTCAGTGAATCAGCTCCGTATCTGGAGGTTACATCATCAGGATTAACGACATTCTTAAGCGTTTTGGACATCTTTGCCACGATCTGCCTTAGTTGTGCGCCAGTTTCCTTATGATAGAATTTGCCCTCTCTTTCCTCTACCATGTCACTTGCAACTTTCGCGCCGGTTTCGGTTTCATATGCAAATGCCAGGATCATACCCTGATTGAACAACTTCTGATAAGGTTCTTCCGTTGATACTATGCCAAGGTCAAATAGCACTTTATGCCAGAACCTGCTGTAGAGTAAGTGAAGTACTGCATGTTCTGCTCCTCCGATGTAAAGATCAACAGGCATCCAGTATTTTTCTTTCTCCTTGTCGAAGATATCATTTTCATTATGAGGGTCAATGAACCTCAGATAATACCAGCATGATCCTGCCCATTGAGGCATTGTATTTGTTTCACGCTTTCCTATTCTTCCTGATTTGTCAGTCACACTGAGCCATTCCGGAGCGTTGGCAAGTGGTGATTCTCCTGATTCTCCCGGGAGATATTTTTCCATTTCCGGTAAGGTAAGTGGAAGTTCTTTTTCGTCTATCAGTGCGATCTCCCCATCCTCCCAGTGGATAACAGGGAATGGCTCACCCCAGTATCTCTGCCTGCTGAAAAGCCAGTCGCGCAATTTATAGTTCACTTTGGCTTTTCCGATTGACCGGGATTCAAGCCATCGGGTCATTTTTTCAATTCCGGGTTCCTTATTCAGACCATTAATATCTATACCTGTATTCTTATCGGAAGAATTGATATATTTCCCGTCTTCCGTCCAGCATTCTTTTCCCTGTAGTATCCTTTCCTTTTGTTCCGGATCTGAAACATCCGGATCCTGGATACATTCTATCGGCAATCGGAATTTCTCGGCAAATTCAAAATCCCTTGTATCATGAGCCGGAACAGCCATTATTGCTCCTGTTCCATATCCGGTAAGAACATAATCTGCAATCCACACAGGGATCTTTTTAAGATTAACAGGATTTATTGCATACCTTCCGGTAAAAACTCCGGTTTTATCTTTTGAAAGATCGGTCCTGTCAAGATCTGATTTTAAGGAGGCCGCTTTTATGTAATCCTGAACTGCTTTTTTTGCATCAGGAGTTGTGATCTTTTCAACAAGTGAATGTTCCGGTGCGATAACCGTATAAGTTGCTCCGAATAGAGTATCCGGTCTGGTGGTGAAGACTGTGAGTTTTTCATTGAGTCCGTCGAGCTGGAAATTGACCTCTGCACCGGTGGAACGACCAATCCAGTTCCGCTGCATGTCCTTTATTCCTTCCGGCCAGTCGAGACTGTCTATCATATTTAAAAGCCTCTCAGCATAAAGCGGAATTCTGAGCATCCATTGTTTAAGGAATTTCTTCTCTACAGTATTACCGCATTTCTCATGTGAACCGTCGGTAAGCACCTCTTCATTTGCACACACAATCCTGCAGTTCGGACACCACCATACCTGGGCATTATCATAATAGGCAAGACGCTTTGAATCAATGTATTCACAAATGGCCTCTTTCCCCTTACCAGAAATCTCCGCAGGTATTTTCAACTCATTTACGGGGCGGCCTTTCTGTGTCTTTTCATCGAACCACGTATTGTATAACCTAATAAAGATCCACTGGGTCCATCTGAGATATTTTGGATCTGTGGTGTTTATTTCACGGTCCCAGTCGTAGCTGAGACCCAGTTCTTTTATCTGACGCCTGAATGTATCGCAGTTGTTCTTTGTAGTAACAGAAGGGTGTGTCCCGGTCTGGATAGCATATTGTTCAGCTGGTAATCCGAAAGCATCCCAGCCCATAGGGTGGAGGACATTAAAACCCTTCATTCTTTTATACCTTGCGAATATATCGGTTGCAGTATATCCTTCAGGATGACCTACATGAAGGCCTGCACCAGATGGATATGGGAACATGTCCAGTATGTAAATTTTATTGGGATTGTCAGTATTTTCGGGAGTTTTAAATGTTTTATTCTTCTCCCAGTATCTTTGCCATTTTTTTTCTATTTCACGAAAAGTGTAGTCCATTCTTTATAGTGTGTAGAGTTATTTGAAAAAGTCGATATCAGAAAGAGGTCGGAAGTCCGAAGACCGAAGACCGAAGTTTTTGTGTCAGTTTATTCTATTTTCTTTTTAAAAGCGTTCAGCATGTTCATCAGATTAAAAGCAAAGTCATACTGTTTTTTAAATTCATCTTCAGAAATATATTTCCTTTTAATTGCTTTATGTAAACAAGTAACTACTTCAGCAAGTGATCTTATGACCATTCCAATAAATCTTTTAAATTCAGTATCCGTCTGACCTGTTGATCCTTCTGCTATATTCAATGCAACTGAATCAGAAGCTTTTCTAATTTGAGATGTTAGATTATATAACTCATCCTTTGGGAATTGTTTTGACATCTCAAAAATGCCTTCACCAAAATCCATTGCCTTCTGCCAGATAATAAGATTTTCGAATTTAAAACTCATTGTCAATCAAATATTTTATCGACGTTCTTTGGACTTCGGACTTCTGTCTCGGACTTCTTTGAACCTGCGAAAATAGAAAATCTTTGTCAATTATTGTAAAACCGGCTATTGATGTTAATTTTGCAATTCAATTGGTCCCGTAGTTCAATGGATAGAATGACAGATTCCGGTTCTGTTGGTTGGGCGTTCGAGTCGCCCCGGGATCACAAAAAAGGTTGACGCTCTCCGCAACCTTTTTTTGTGAGACAAAAGATAATCCTCCTTCGCCACCTGCTTCGCTAAAGCTACGCAGGTCAAAGAAAGCTTCGGAGGACGAAGAAAGTAAAAAGATAAAAATTGAAGTGGGTTGAAAATGGTTGAGATATAGAGACAAAATCCCCTCCCTGGAGGGGTTGGGGGTGGGTTTCTTATTTGATATGCCCTATTGCCTTTTCGCCATTATGCCATTACGCCTTTACGCCACCGCATATTATGCCATCGAACCATTACACCGCCCTCAGTATCTCTATCATCTCTGTTATTGCCTCTGTATCAACCACATCCTTAATAGGGGATAATCCTGCCTCTGCTCTTGCAAAATTCAGATCATCCTCCGTAATAAAATCTTTCCCGACTACAATAAGATATAAGATCGCTGATTTTAATGTATTTGCTTTTACTCTGAATGAATGCGGACTAAACCTCGCCGGAAAAGAATGTACAAACCTGACCTCATTCTCAAAATACTTCAGGACCCAGTGCGAATCATCGGACAGGATTACAGACTTGAATTCAGTTGGATTGATACCCGCCCACTTCAAGAAATCCTCGAATTCAGTAAGATAATTTGTCTTGAGAAACTCATCAATTTCTTCTATGATTTCCTCAGGAGTAAGCGGACCAGTGTAAACATCCATCAAAGAACCGCCAAGATGCCTGAGGTCTTTTATAATCGGTTTTATATCAGTGTTTTTCCCGGCCTTATCTTCTATATAATCTTTAATGAACCCAAGATGATGTTTAAGTGGATTGAACAGGTACGGCAGCCGGATCAGGTTCTCGGACTACATAGGTTTTCCAATTCCAATACTAATTTAGGAAATAAAATTGAATTACCGACCGAGGAGACTTCAAGACTCCAGATCGCATGACTGCACGACTGCATGACTGCACGACTGTACGACTCCGGATGCCAGGACCGCACGACTTTTTCTTAACCGAGCAGACCGTTTTGATAATTATTATATAAAATGTAAATTCGCGACGGATAATTGATAAGGGAATTGTCTTATCATGTAATTCGTTTGAACCTCATATTTAAATGGTTAAATCAATGAATGAAGTAATAGTAGGAAACCTTAAGCTTAGCGATAAAAAGTTCTTTCTGATTTCCGGTCCCTGTGTGATCGAAGAGGAAAAAATAATGATGGAGGCAGGAGAGAAGCTCAAAAACATTTCCCTGAAATACGATCTTCCTGTAATTTATAAGTCTTCATTCATGAAAGATAACAGGAGCTCCGTTGAATTCTATTCAGGTCCCGGACTTGAGGATGGTCTGAAAATGCTGGAAAAGATTAAGAATACTTTCGACCTGCCGGTTCTTTCAGATATCCATTATCCCGATCAGATAAATGCAGCTGCAGATGTTCTTGATATTATTCAGATACCGGCCTATCTCTGCATGCAGACAATTCTGGTTGTCGAGACAGCAAAAAGCGGGAAAGCTATTAATATTAAACATGGCCAGTTCATTGCACCTGAGAACATGGGGAAAGTGGTAAAGAAGATAGAATCAACAGGCAATAAGAATATTATTGTTACTGAAAGAGGATATACCTTCGGGTATAACGACCTGGTTGTTGATCCAAGAAGCTTTCATGAACTGAGAAAGTTTGATTACCCTGTTGTATTTGATATTACTCACAGTATCAGGAAATATGGTATACCTAGTGCCGATCCTAAAGGTGGCATGAGGGAATACCTCCCGGTTTTATCCAGAGCTGGTGTGGCAGCAGGCGTTGATGGCATCTTTATCGAAGTCCATCCTGAACCAGCAATCGCAAAATGTGATGCAGCAAGTCAGCTTAAACTGGGTCATCTTGAGGAATTCCTGAAACCTCTTATAGAATTGCATAACACAGAAAAAAAATACAGATAAAAAATTAAAATTTAGAATATGGAATTATTTCTTGATTCAATAAAATTTGACGAAGTTAAACAGGGAAATGACCTGGGTTTTCTGACCGGACTTACCACAACACCAACTTTCATGTCAAGAGAAGGGATCACTGATGTGGATTCAGTTATCCTGAAGCTTGCAAAAATGACCAATATACTTATGGTGGAGTCACTTGGTCATACATCAGACGAAATTATTAAAGAGGCAGAGAGACTTCTCGCTCTGGGCCTGAATAAAGAGACTACAGTTTTTAAAATTCCGATCACTCTCGAAGGCGCCAAAGCATGCAAGATGCTTACAGATAAAGGATATAAAGTTAATCTACACCTCATATATACCCTTCAGCAGGCTTATATCGGTTTCTGTGCAGGCGCAACTTATATCTGCCCGCTTGTAGGAAGATTACAGGACCAGGGACATGATGCTCTTGATCTTGTTGATCAGATCGTTACAGCAGCTGACAGATATAACTACAAGACAAAGGTTATGTTTTCATCCGTAAGGAATATCGAACATGTACGTAATGCAATTAACCTGGGTGCCCATGCATGTACTGTTCCCTGGAATGTTCTGAAACAACTGTGCTCGAATCACTTCACAGAACTTGGGATCAAACAGTTTGTTGAACATACAGAGATGTCAAATATAAGAGCCTCCGATCTGGTTAAGACAGATGATGTAGTCCTCAGCAATAATTCAACGGTACTCGATGCACTGATACAGATGACCCAGTCGAAACTTGGTGCATGTATCATTGTTAATGATAAAAATGAGATCTACAGAGTATTTACTGATGGTGATCTGAGAAGAATGATCAAAGGTGGAGACAATAACCTGATCACCAAGAAATTCACACAACTTGATTCCAATTCCCCGATCTCTGTTGAATTAAATGCAACACTCCCGGAAATAACGAATCTGTTCAAATCAAAAGAGGTTGACAATATAGTTGTTACCGACAATAAGAGACCTGTTGGAATTATTGATATCCAGGATGTACTGAAATGGATATAGAAAAGGAATTTGAAAAAATTGGTGGTACCTTCTTAACTCCTTCAAGACAGATAGGGTCATCCCTGTCCGGGATCAAAGCGTTTATATTTGACTGGGACGGTGTATTTAATGATGGCCGTAAATCAGATGATTCAGGAAGCAATTTCTCTGAGATAGACTCTATGGGTCTTAACATCATGAGATTTGATTACTGGCTGAGACATAACCATCTTCCATATATTTACATTATTACCGGAATGAATAATCAGTCTGCTGCCTGGTTTGCCAAGAGGGAGCACCTGGATTGTGTCTATATGAATTTCAAGAACAAAAGGGAGGCACTACAGGATATCTGCAATAATGCAAATATTAAACCTGAAGAAACTGCATTTATCTTTGATGATGTTCTGGACCTGGAACTAGCCAGACTCTGCGGCCTTTCATTTATGGTTGGCAGAAAATCAAATCCTTTGATGCTGGAATGGATAATCCGCAATAAAGTATGCAACTACATTTCAGGATTTTCCGGTCAGGATCATGGTGTAAGAGAAATCTGCGAGATGATCATTGGGATCTCAGGTGATTATAGCCGCACACTGGATCTCAGGATCAAGTTCACAGGCGAGTATGAAGAATACTTCAACCTCAGGAATTCAGTGGAGACACGCATAAAGGCGTAAGGATAAGGTATATAGCCCCGGTTTTAAAGCCGGGGATGTACACCACGCACCCCCCTACATCTTCTTAAACCAGGAAATGATCTTCTCCCTGCTGACATGCTTCTTCCAGTCTGCGCCGAATGCATGTTTCCACATATGTTCAAGTGCATAAGCAGTGTCGGTCATCTTTTCAAGTTGATCCTGTGACAATCCTTTTGCGATGTTATGTGGCAAATCGATCTGGTGTTTTTTGATCATAAAATGAAACTCTCTGACATCCTCTCCATAGATCTCTTCAAGCTGGTTAAAAGCAATGCAGTTAGCAATACCATGGTGATAGCCAAGCACATAGGACAGTCCATATGAAAGTGCATGACAAACACCCACTTCACTGTGACCAATACTCAGACCTCCGAAATATGATGCAACCATTAGTTTCTCATCGGCTTCTTCCCTTGTTAGTTTGTCATTGAGGAAAACTTCCCTGCAGAGTACCTGTGACTGCATTGCATAAGCATCGCTAATAGTGTTTTTGTTATAGCCTGTCATTGACTCAACATTATGGATATATGCATCCATCCCTGTATAGAAGCGCTGATTTTTCGGAGCATCCTTAATAAGTTCAGGGTCGAGAACTATCAGATCAAATGGAGTGAATTCACCTTTTATGCCAAGTTTCTTTTCCGGACCGGTAAGCACTGCTGTCATTGAAACCTCAGCACCTGTTCCGGCAAGAGTAGGTATACCAATATGATATACTGCCGCATTTTTGGCCAGATTTAATCCCTGGTATTTTGATGATGGTCCTTCATTGGTGAGCATTACAGAGATCGCTTTTGCATAATCCATTACACTGCCTCCTCCGATTCCAATGAGTGCAGTTGCAGTATTTTTGTTTTTGCTCTTTACCTCATCACGGATCTTGTCAACCAGGGTGGTTTTAGGTTCATCATCAACATTAACCCATATTAACTGATCATTGCCCTTTAACGCAATCCTTTTACCAAGAGGCTTATCCTTAAAAAAATCATCAACAAGGAAAACAAAGAACGAACCGGTTCCGGTACGCATCCCTTCGAGGATCTCTTCAAGCTGATTGAAACTTCCTTTGCCAAATAAACTTTTTGGTACTGATTTAATTATTCTGAACATTATTTTTCGTGATAAGTTAATATTAAAGAGCCTCTTTTAAGGCATTCTCTATTTTGGTTGAAAGATCCATGAGTTCTTTTTCAGTCCATGTAACCCTTATCTGAATAGAGATAAGTCTTGAAATTATATTGTCTGACTGTGGAAACTTAATTGTCTTATAGTCCTGGGGAGGATTAAATAAAGCAATTGGTAGCTTCGCTGCAGTCTTGAGATTTTTTACATGATTCCAGTTTTTAAAATAATGATAGTTATTATCAAACCAGTATGCATATCCAACTCCATGTTTATCAAAAGATTTCAGGACTTTTCTGGTAGTGGCTTCATCCGGCAGGAAGAAGTCGAGGAACGTAGCACTGTCTCCTTTTTTATCCGGTGCTTTACGGAAAGTGACTTTTGGAAATCCTGACAGAACCCTCTCCAGAACAGCTTTATTTTTACGCTGACATTCAAGCATGTAAGGTAACTTCCTGAATTGGGCAAGACCAATAGCGGCATGTAATTCCCCGATTCTGTAATTTGTACCTATGATGTCGTGAGGTTCCATGCCTCTGTTATTCCCGACATGTGTATGTCCGTGATCGGCATGTTGTGTTGCCGTTTCATAAACATCCTGATCGTTTGTTATGATTGCCCCTCCTTCACCTGCGGTTACAATCTTGAAGAAATCGAAAGAATAGATTGCTACCTTACCGAATGTGCCTAGCATTTTACCATTAAATGAGGCACCAAGCGCCTGGGCTGTATCTTCAACAAGAATAAGATTGTGTTTTTTACATACTTCCACTATCTTGTCTATCTGGGCCATGCATCCGCACATATGAACAAGCACAACAGCTTTTGTTTTAGGTGTAATAACGGCTTCGATGCTTTCAGGATAAAGACAAAGAGTCTCGTCAATCTCAGCAAAAACAGGTATTGCTCCGGCATGAAGTATAGCTTCGACAGGTGCTATAAATGTAAATGGCGCAATTATCACTTCATCTCCGACACCTATTCCTACAGCTGCAAGTGCAAGATTGTCGGCGGTTGTACCGCTTGTTGTGAGATGAGCATATTTAACACCATGGTATTTGGCAAGCTCAGCTTCGAATGTTCTGGCTTTCCAGTGGCCGTTTCTCTGTTGGTCGTGATTATAGCGGAAAAGGACTCCTGTTTCCAGGACATCCATTATTTCTTTTTTCTCCTCTGCTCCGAATAGTTCTGTTCCTGGCATAATGCAAGTAATTTTAATGTTGCGGCAAAATTATAAAATATATTTTGAATGGGGTATTATTACACTGCTCTTAAACAAAACTTATCAGATGGTTGTTTCCTGGATAAATCTGAATTAATTTTGGGGCGGGTATTTTCTGGAACAAAATTTTATAGATCAACTAATTAACAATTATTTCCGGATGAGGATTCTTAAGATAATATCAAAAATAATTATTGGGATAGTTTCGCTAATTGTGACACTCCTTGTATTACAATACGTAATTACACCTAAGTACAGATTTTCTGAACCAAAACCATTTTCAGGTGACTATCTCTATAATCCTTATGCCGGAGTAGATAGTACGAAATGGGTAAAGGCAAATTTTCATGTTCATACCAGATCATATGCCGGTGTTACGAATGGTTCAAATAATTCAAATGCTTTTCTCGACAGTATTTACAGATATTTTGGTTACGGGATAATTGGTATATCAGATTACCAGAAAATCAACAGGTATGAAAGCGATCATAAGTGGTTTATCCCGGTTTATGAACACGGATTTTCTTATTATAAGACTCATCATCTTACCCTGAATGCACAAAAGGTCCTCTGGTTAGATCTTCCTTTTTATGAAACGGTTCATAACAAGCAATTCATGATAAATCTGATCAGGAAAGACCCTGGAGTTGTCCTTACAATACCGCATCCCAATCTCAGGCAGGCTTACACATTTGATGATTTTAAGCACCTTTCAAATTATAACTGCCTGGAAATATGTAATAATGACCGGCAGTTTACATTCTTTTATGATACTATCCTTTCAGCCGGTCATCCGGTATTTCTAATGGCAGACGATGATGCTCATAACCTGATGAAGATAAGAGACGGCATTCATTGTTTCAATCTTATCAATACAGAACTCGTTAAAGATTCAATTCTTCATGCAATAAAGACAGGACGTCTGGTGGGGGTGAATTTCAATGTAAGACCATTCACAAACAATGAGGAAAAAAAGCTTGCACTCGATGCTCTTCCTGAGATCTCTGATATCTCCTTAAAGGGTGATACTCTTTCTGTTGCTCTTTCTGATACTGTCAGGAGCATTAAATTCATAGGTCAGAATGGGAATGTAATGAAGAGCGCTGACAATTCATCAAATGCTTCTTACCTATTCAGGAAAGAGGACACATATATAAGAACAGAGGTACTATGCAGAGATAGTACCATATATTACTTTAATCCGGTGCTGAGATATGATGGCAAAAAATTAGGTTATGATCCTCCTGAATTTGATGCATTAAGGACATGGTTGCTGCGTTCAGTTGTCATAATAATATTAATTTTGTGCCTGATCATAATTCGGAAACTAAGGAAATAAATGTATAACGGGAAGAAAACAATAGTCGTACTGCCAGCCTATAATGCTGCCCTTACACTCGAAAAGACATACAAGGAAATCCCTCTCGACATTGTTGATGAAGTCATTCTGGTTGATGATTCAAGCAAGGATAATACCATTGAGGTAGCCAGAAAACTGGGGATCAGGAATATTGTCCGGCATGAAATGAATAAAGGTTATGGAGGCAATCAGAAATCATGCTATAATAAGGCGCTTGAGCTCGGGGCAGATATTGTGGTGATGCTACACCCTGATTACCAGTATACTCCGGTACTTATACCTGCAATGGTCAGTATTATCGGAAGCGGTCTCTATCCCGTTGTTTTCGGTTCAAGAATTCTGGGTAAAAGTGCAATTACAGGCGGGATGCCGGTCTATAAGTATTATGCAAACAGGTTTCTTACACTCATTCAGAACCTTTTAATGAATCAGAAGCTCACTGAGTATCACACTGGTTACCGGGCTTATTCAGCTGAGGTACTCAGGAAGGTGAAGTATGAAAAGAATTCAGATGATTTTGTTTTTGATAATGAGATGATTGCCCAGATATTCTATAGCGGGTTTCAAATTGCGGAGGTTACCTGCCCTACAAAGTACTTCAAGGAAGCATCCAGCATAAATTTCAGTAGGAGCGTTAAATATGGGTTTGGTGTGCTGAAGGTATCCTTCCTCTATTTTCTTACCCGCACCGGAATATATAAATGGAAGCTTCTTAGAGATTAGTTCAATGTTCAATTTTATGTCTGCTAAGATCAACCTTGAACAGGTCTTTTCAATTAGTTGGAGTTGAAATTATCATTGTATGAATAAAAAGTATTACCCTTACTTAGTTCTTGCCTCGGCTATTTTATTTTTCATTCCATTTCTCGGATCAATTCATCTTTTCGACTGGGATGAAATAAATTTTGCGGAATCGGCACGTGAGATGATAGTTACGGGTAATTACAGCAGAGTGCAGATTGACTTTCATCCTTTCTGGGAAAAACCACCTTTGTTCTTCTGGATGCAGACACTGAGCATGAAACTTTTCGGGATGAACGAATTTGCTGCGCGATTTCCTAATGCTGTCATCGGGATTCTGACAATTTTCCTTTTTTATCTTATCGGGAAGAAACTTTACGATGAAAAATTCGGCCTGATATGGTCGCTCGCATACCTTGGTTCTTTCCTTCCTCATCTTTATTTTAAATCAGGTATAATTGATCCATTCTTCAATTTCTTCATGTTCCTTGGAGTTGTCTTTCTGGCAAAAAGTATAAGTGAAACCGGCAATAAAAAGGGATTGTTATATGCTTTTTTGGCAGGTACATCTGTTGGTCTGGCAATTCTTACGAAGGGACCGGTTGGGTTATTGCTACCTGGACTTTCAGTCCTTGTCTATTGGATAAGTGTAAGATTCAGAAAGATCACTAACTGGAAAAACATCCTGGTTTTTGCAATTGCATGTTTCCTTATAGCTTCTCTCTGGTTTGGACTGGAGATGATAAACAACGGATTCTGGTTCATCAGGGAATTTGTGAAATACCAGGTTGATCTGTTCCTGAATCCGGTTGCCAGCCATGGCGAACCATTCTATTATCATTTTGTGGTTGTCTTCTTCGGATGCTTTCCTATCTCGGTACTTGCCCTTCCTCTATTATTCAAAAGGAAACTGGATACGGGGAATGAAAGGGAAAATTTTCTTAAATGGATGCTTATCCTTTTCTGGGTAGTAATAATATTATTTTCTATAGTCAAAACTAAAATCGTTCATTATTCTTCACTTACATATTTTCCACTTTCTTTTATTGCTGCCTGTTTTATTTATGAAATGGTGAATGAAAGGGCAACTCTTAAGAAATACATGGTCTGGATTTTGGCTGTTACAGGGACAATATTTTCAATTCTGCTTATTGCATTACCACTTGTACCATTATATAAAGAGTTGATAATTCCTTTGATTAAAGACGATTTTGCAGTTGCCTGTCTGAATACACCTGTAAAATGGTCGGGTTTTGAATTTCTTATTGGTACAGGATATCTGATACTACTATTTGTTTCATTGTATCTTATGTCAAAGAAAAAAATCTTCAAAGGAGTTTTGGTACTTTTTTATTCCACAGCATTTATCCTGTTTTTCTATCTGAAAGCAGTAGTTCCAAAAATTGAAGGTTATTCACAGGCGCCTGCAATCAATTTCTTTAAAAGCATTGCCGGAAGAGATGTATATGCGACAACAACAGGTTATTTCAGTTATGCGAATTTGTATTATTTTGAAAAGATGCCTGGTGGTGATCCCCGTAGTGCTGACAGGGATTGGCTTCTGAATGGAGATATAGACAAACCTGTTTATATGGTAGCCAAGTCAACTGAAAAACAGAATTTTGACAAACATCCCGATTGTAAATTCCTTAAGCAGGAAGGGGGGTTTCTGTTTTACTTGAGAATGCCGGCAGCTAAGAAATAAAGGCATAGGTGCCGGGTAAGGTTTAAATCCAGATCTATTGGCAGCATAGGATCAGGCACGGCGAAGTCTCCTGACTTCGCCTTACGCTTTTCATCTATTCATATCGTAACGCTTCCATTGGAATAAGGTTGGATGCCTTTCTTGCAGGATACCAGCCAAAGAAAACTCCGATGATCGTTGCAAATGTAAAAGCAAGTATTACCGAATAGTAAGTTATTGAAACAGGCCATCCAAGGAACTTTACCAGGGCCTTGGATGCACCAACCCCGAGGGCAATACCAATAAGCCCGCCAAGTATACTGAGAAGCATTGCTTCAAGAAGGAATTGCCTGAGAATATCTCTTCCTCTGGCTCCAATTGCCATTCTTAGTCCGATTTCTTTAGTTCTCTCAGTAACCGAGACAAGCATTATATTCATTATACCTATTCCTCCGACCAGCAGTGAAATACTTGCGATGCTAGCCAGCAAAGTGATCATTGTACTTGATGTGGCATTAGCAGTCTGCGCAATATCTGTCTGTGTTCTGATCATGTATGGCGGATCCTCGGTAAGACTCAGGTTCTTCCTTGCACGGAGAAGGCTGTCTATCTGGAGTTGGGCAACAGGGATGTCTGCTTCAGAATTAGCGGATATATATATCTGTTGTACATCGGTGCTTGAACCTCTCATGCGTTTCTGAATCGTACTGTAGGGAGCATAAATGATATCATCCTGATCCTGACCCATTGAATTTTGTCCTTTCGCCTTCAGAAGGCCAATTACTGTGAAAGGAACACTTCTAATCCTGATTTTCTGACCAACCGGATCCATATCTATGCCGAATAAATTATCTGACACTGTTTTTCCGATGATGCAAACCTTTGCTGCACGTTTTTCATCATCATCGGAATAACGGGATCCGCTTTCCAGCTGAAGGTCGCGGATATCGAAATATTCATTATAAACGCCGTTAACCTGGGTATTCCAGTTGTTTATGGCGATAACCTGTCCGCTTGCACGGGCAACAGGAGTAATGTATTTAACTGCAGAACAGTTATTCCTGATAGCCTGTACATCCTCAAGCTTAAGAGAAATTGCAGATCCTGCCGCGGTTGCTACGCCACCCCTGAATCCAGCCCCGGGAGAAATCATAATTACATTTGTCCCCATACTGGCGATTTGTTTTTCAATTGCATCCCTTGATCCTTGTCCTATTGCAATCATCGCAATTACTGAACCAACCCCGATGATTATGCCAAGCATTGTAAGAAGTGAGCGTACCTTGTTTTTATTAAGGGACCTGTATGCTACTATTATCAAGTTATATATTTTCATTTTCTTTAAGATTTTAAAGTAAGTCTTCTTCCAATGGCAGAGCAGCCAATTCTTCAGCTGCATTCCTTATATTACTGACCATCACCTCCTTGCTTATTCTTCCATCCCTGAATATCACATTTCTTTTTGAAAACTGGGATATTTCGGGTTCATGTGTTATGAGGGCAATAGTTATGCCTTTGATGTTCAGTTCCTGGAATATTTCCATTACCTCATAACTGGTTCTGGTATCAAGATTTCCAGTGGGTTCGTCCGCAAGAACAATCACAGGATTGTTAACAAGCGACCGTGCAATAGCCACTCGTTGTTGCTGACCGCCTGAGAGCTGATTTGGAAAATGCCCTGCCCTCTCTTCCAGACCGACCATTTTTAGTGCGTCCATAGCCATCTCTCTTCTTTGTTTTGACTTGACAGTCGGGTTATACAGCAATGGCAACTCAACATTCTCGAGCGCAGTTGTTCTCGCCAGCAGGTTGAATGTCTGAAAGACAAACCCGATCTTTTTATTCCTGATAAGTGCAAGCTGATCTTTATTGAAGTTGCTTACATCCTGCCCATCAAGAATATACTTTCCATGGGTCGGAAGGTCAAGGCAGCCAAGGATATTCATCAGAGTTGATTTACCTGAACCACTTGGCCCCATTATTGAGGTAAGTTCACCAGGATTAATATCGAGGTTGATTCCCCTCAATGCATGAACTTTGACTTCACCCATGTCGTAGATCTTTGTTAATTCCTGGACTGATATAATCGGTTGCATAATTTCTAATATTTGGTTTTCATTTTTTCCGGAATCTGTAAGATCATCCTTACCTTATACCGCCTCTTCCCTGAGGCATTAAAGGATTTGTTGACCTGGATGCTTTATCAAGCGATTTGTCGTAAACTGCGCTGGTAACAACATTCAGACTGTCTTTTAATTCAGGACTCTCAACAGAAACATAGGTTCCATCTTTCAGCTTGGTCCTAACTCTTATCATCCTGAGTTTGTTACCATCTTTAATCCATATTTGCCCGGATGTTGCAAGTCTGGCTTTTGATTGTGTGGATACATTGCCCCCACCGCCAAAACCACCAGGTCCGGCTCCGGTATTATTACCAGATCTGATCTGTGATCCTCCGAATGCCAATGAAATCATCATCGATTCGACCCTTGAGCTTATATCTGTTTCAGACGATCCAGCCGATTTCATTCTCTCTTTCATCGCCTCAACACGCTCGTTTATTCTCTTTTTGGTCGTATCAGGTAAGCTTGCCATCAGATCATACAAATAGAAATTCGGTGGGCGGAAGCTTAAGGCTTTTACAGGAACTCTCAGGACATCATTTGCTTCATTTACTTTAACAGTAATATTCGCAGTCATTCCAGGCAGAAGTTTCAGATCCTGATTTGGAACATCAATTATAACTACATAGTTCACGACATTGGATACGATTACAGGCTGTATCCTGATTTGTTTAACAGAGCCGGTGAATTTTTCTTCCGGATAGGCATCAACAGTGAATGTAACTTCCTGTCCTTCTTTTACCTGGCCGATATCAGCTTCATCTACACTGGCCTGAACCTGCATCTTGCTCAGGTCATCAACTATTGTGAACAATGTTGGAGAGTTCAGGCTTGCTGCAACAGTCTGACCCTGCTCAACACTCTTACTTATTACAACCCCTTGGATTGGCGAATAGATTGTAGCATACCCCAGATTAATCATTGCACGGTTTAATTGAGCCTGCGCAGAAATGAGTGAAGATTTTGCAGTTTCATAATTATCAGATGCAAGGTCATAATCGGTCTGCGCCACAACTTTCTGGGCGAACAGATCTTTAGTTCTCTCAAACTCCCTTTTCATCTGGTTTACCAGTATCTGCTGCCTGTATACTGCAGCCCTGGAATCAAATACAGTTGCGGAGAGAGTCGTTGTGTCGATTCGGGCAAGTATCTGATTCTTCCTGACCTTAGAATTATAATCAACATACAGACTTGAAATTATACCAGAAACTTGTGTTCCTACCTGTACTGTTGTAACTGCTTCAAGCGTACCAGTTGCAGTAATTGTATTGGAAACAGAACCTCTTGTTATTGGTTTTGTTTCCCACTGGATTTCCTTTGAAGGTTCTTTCTTAAGTACTACATACCCGGTGACTGCTAATGCTGTGAGCAAAATCGCACCAATTATTATTCTCTTTTTCATGATATATATTTTTTTGTAGTAATTAATATTTAAAGATTTATAGGATTACCCTCATAAGAATCGAGGATCTTTGTTGTGAACAGATAATTATACTTTGCATGTATAAGGTTGGACATTGCAGTCGCATAGTTATTTTTAGCGATGAGGAAATCAGTGGCGGTTATCATACCCAGTTCATATTTTTTCTTTGAGTCATTATAAGTGGTCTCAGTTGAGACAAGCTGGTTTTGCACAGCAATATAATTGTGAAGAGCTGCCATCATATCGTTATACGCCTGTTCTATGTTTTTCCTGAGCTGATTCCTGGTGTTAAGAGCATCAAGCTCTGAGGAGCTTATTGATAGCTGAGATTTTTTTATCGTTGTTGAAGCCTGTCTCTGGTTAAATATTGGCACTGACAGATTTAACCTTA
>JAHEYW010000064.1 GCA_023251395.1 Bacteroidales bacterium | reverse complement strand
CGAATTAAATATCAGAACCCGGATACTTCAGATACTTTACGATTCAATTACAGATAAGTAATGTAATACTTGGTGCCCAGAACAAGACTCGAACTTGCACACCGTAACCGGCACCAGCCCCTCAAGCTGGCGTGTCTACCAATTTCACCATCTGGGCGAAAACAATATAAAAGATAAAAGTAAAAAGATAAAAGTGAAACATAAAACTTTTGTCTTGTGACTTTTGTCTTTGGTTCTTAAAAGTGCCCAGAACAGGACTCGAACCTGCACATCATTGCTGACACTAGTCCCTGAAACTAGCGCGTCTACCAATTTCGCCATCTGGGCAGATATCTCAAGTTAAAAGGTAAAAGTAAAAAGGTAAAAGTAAAAATCGCTTTCCTTTTGCCTTTTTCCTTATGCCTTTTGCCTTATTAAAGTCCTCCGGGCTTCTCAAACAAAGAACTTGCTGTGAAATCTTACAGCGGCTGCAAAAATAGAAAAAAATTAAAACAATTGATAATTTTCTAAAAAAATCGTATTGGATTTAATTTGTGAACCCCAGGGAATTATTAACGAGACTGGAATAACAGTTTTAAATTATTTTTTTCTTCAAAATACCTGAAGAAATAATATAGACGGTAGTTCAGTTCAATTCCGTAACCGATATCCGGACTATAATCTATCCTGGTCTCATAGTTACCCCCATATTTCATTGGCTGGTCATACCTGAGGTTCCATTCAACCACGTATTGTCTGTTCCTTGTTTCATAAAACTCCTTTGAATGGTAGTTCATCGAAGGCTGCGTAGCCAACCAGGTTTCAAATCCAGTATCGAGGACAATAAGCTTGTACTCTGTACTGTCTTTCGATATAGAATCAGCTTTTACCTTCAGAATATCTTTCTTATTCTGGCTCAAACATGGGAGAGTCAGGAAAAGAAATGTTGAAAGTATTGTGTACATTGCAGTATATAACTATAATCCTGAGTTTAAAAAATCAATAAAAAGTGAACCTGTGAATAAGTTATTGCAAAAAATATACCAAATAGTTATCAGATATTCATAAAAAACATATTTTTGTCACCTGATTAAAAACACGTAAATTGAGTAATAAGTTCACATATAAGATGCATTTTAGCCCCGGAGAACAGGTCTGAACTAATCTTTATTGTACATTAATAGAAGAAAAGCCAGACCTGCAGAAAATGCAGGTTTTTTTATAAATAAATAAAAATGAAAGTTTTAAAATTCGGAGGAACGTCAGTCGGAAGTGCGGAGAGGATGAAAGCACTTATCCCACTGATAAGTGATAGTGAAAGAAAAATAGTTGTCCTGTCGGCGATGTCTGGTACAACAAATAACCTTGTTGAGATCTCAGATTGTCTGGGTTCAGAAGACATCAACGGGGCAACAAAAATTATAGAGGAAATGAGGTCAAAATACCATAATGTGGTAAAGGACCTTTATTCTTTTGAAGGAACCAGAAAGACCGGCGATGAGATGGTTGACTCTCATTTCGACCATATTACCAGTTTCACCTTAAAAACATTTACAAAAATCCAGGAAAAAGCAATTCTTGCACAGGGGGAACTGATGTCCACAGCCCTGTTCCATCTGTTGCTTCGGGAAAGGGAAATCAATTCGGTTCTGTTACCTGCCCTGAATTTCATGAGGATTGATAAGTATGGTGAACCTGACATGTTTTATATAGAGGAGAACCTGAAAAGAGAGCTGGAAAATCATCCTGACGACCAGTTATTTATAACCCAGGGGTTTATATGCAGGGACGGGTACGGAGAGATAAATAACCTCAAACGGGGCGGAAGCGATTTTACTGCTTCTCTTATCGGGGCTGCTGTCCCTAGTTCAGAAATCCAGATCTGGACCGATATTAATGGCTTCCATAATAACGATCCGAGATTTGTTCCAGACACAAAGGTGATCAGAGAGCTTTCCTTCGACGAAGCCGCTGAACTGGCCTATTTCGGAGCAAAAATTTTACACCCTTCAACAGTTAATCCTGCAAAAGAAAAGAATATCCCCGTCAGATTAAAAAATACAATGGAGCCTGAGGATCCGGGAACTCTTATCACTTCCACAAGTGAATTACTTGATTACAAAGCTGTTGCAGCAAAAGACGGAATCTCAGTATTACGTATCAGATCTGACAGGATGCTGATGGCTTATGGATTTCTCAGGAAGGTTTTCGAGATCTTTGAAGCATACCGCACTCCTATTGATATGATTACAACCTCAGAGGTAGCAGTCTCACTTACAATTGACCACCCTGAGTTTATTAATCAGATAGCAAAAGATCTGAGGGAGCTTGGTACCGTTGAAATAGAAGAAAACCTGTCGATAATATGCGTTGTCGGGGATTTCCGTACTGAAAGAACAGGCTCGGCACCTGAGATCTTTGAAGCGCTTAATACAATTCCTTTAAAAATGATCTCATACGGTGGAAGTCCACATAGTCTTTCATTACTGATCGATACAAGCAACAAAATAAATGCACTGAGATTACTCAATAAACATCTTTTCAATGACAACAAAATTTAACGACTACCTGAAGAAGTTCAGCGAGATTCAAACACCTTTTTATTTTTATGACCTTGATGTTTTAAGAAGCACCCTTGATAAGGTCAGGGAGCAATCTTTGAAATATAATATTAAGGTGCATTATGCTGTTAAGGCGAATGCGAATCCACGTCTGTTACAGATTATTTCATCATATGGCTTCGGTGCAGATTGTGTCAGTTTCAATGAAATTGATATGGCAATCAGGTGTGGGTTTAAGCCTGATCAGATTGTTTTTGCAGGTGTCGGAAAGTCTGACAAAGAGATTGTAGGCGCCCTGAAGGCAGGAATCAGCTGCTTCAATTGTGAGTCATTGCCTGAAATTGAAGTAATTAATGAGTTCGCAAAAAAAAGTTCCCTTACAGCAAATATTGCCCTAAGGATTAATCCCAACATCGAAGCTCATACACATAAATATATTACAACGGGGATTGAAGAATCCAAATTCGGCGTCAACCTGTGGGAACTGGATGAAGTAATTACCGAGGCATTAAAATTGAAAAATATCAGCCTTACCGGTATTCATTTTCATGTTGGATCACAGATTACCAAGCTTTCAGTTTTTAAAGGTTTATGTTTAAAGATCAATGAGATCAAAAAGACTTTCGAAACCCATAATGTAAAACTCGAGAGTCTTAATGCAGGCGGAGGTCTTGGCATCGATTATGATAATCCTGATATCTATCCTGATTTTGAAAAATATTTCTTGATATACAATGAAATGGCTGACCGCGATCCGGACCAGAAATTTCATATTGAGCCGGGAAGATCACTGGTTGCACAGTGTGGATCCCTGATTACGAGAGTTCTCTACATAAAAAAAGGTGTTAATACCCAGTTTGCTATTGTTGATGCAGGTATGACTGATCTTATCCGTCCTGCCCTGTACCAGGCAAATCACAAAATCGAGAACATCTCATCAAACTGCAAGAGTCGCAGATACGATGTAGTGGGTCCAATTTGCGAATCATCAGATGTATTTGCAAAATATATTGAACTGCCGGAAACTAAAAGAGGTGATTTCCTTGCTATCAGATCAGCAGGAGCCTATGGAGAAGCAATGGCATCCAGATATAACCTGAGGGATCTTGCCAAGGCGATTTTCTCGGATGATTTGAAGTAGAACATTATCCTGGCGTTTAACACCCCTCTGCCGCTTCGCAGCAACTCCCTTAAAGGGGAGAGAACCCTTTATCATCTGTAAAAATATCAAAACCTTAGCCCCCCCTCAGGGGGGTTGGTTGGTAACCTATTTTTCCGGATTACTCTGCCTGATTTTACTGTGTTTTACACCGTAGAAGAAATAGATACAAAATCCAATCGCCATCCAGATTATCAGCCTTAACCATGTATCCAGAGGCAATGATGCCATCTGAAGGAAACAAATAGCGGCGCCAAGTATAGGAACCACCGGTACCCATGGTGTTTTAAACGGCCGTTTAATATCAGGTTTCGATTTTCTTAAAATAAGAACGCTTATACAAACAATAATAAATGCAAGCAGTGTTCCTATTGAGACCAGTTCTCCAAGGATGCTTATTGGAAGTATCCCTGCAATGATCATTGCAACAGTTCCGGTAATGATTGTACTTATATATGGAGTCTTAAACTTTGGATGAACTTTCGAAAAGACCGGAGGTAAAAGTCCGTCCTTTGCCATTGAAAAAAATATCCTGGGTTGCCCAAGCAGCATGACCAGGATTACCGAACTTAAACCGGCAATAGCGGCTATCTTTACAATAGGTCTTAACCAGAACATCCCCTTCCCCATCGCATCCACTCCAACTGCAACAGGATCTGCAACATTAAGGGTTGTGTAACTTACAATTCCGGTGAGCACAATTGCAACAAGAATATATAATACAGTAGAAACTCCGAGGGAACCAAGAATACCGATTGGCATATCGCGCTGCGGATTTTTAGCTTCCTGTGCGGCTGTTGAAACAGCATCAAAACCAATATAGGCAAAGAATATTACACCAGCACCTCGCAGAACACCACTGATCCCGAATTTTCCAAATTCCTGACTGTAGGCCTTAAGCCAGCCCCAGAATGATCCATAAGCCGAAATTGGTGTCGCTTCTACCTTATTGGCAGGAATAAATGGATGCCAGTTCACTGATTTGACAAACATAAAACCAATACCAATGAACAGTATTATGACAGATACTTTGGTAATTACCATTATGTTATTGAAGTTAGCTGATTCACGGATCCCGATCACAAGCAAAGTGGTTAACAGAGCAACAATGAACATTGCCGGCAGATTCAATACACATGTAACATGAGGAAGCGCAGCTATATTTACACCTGTTGAAGTAAGTGTATGAGCAAATGTATCTGTGAGAGGTTTCCAGCCCATGTCGGGTACATTGACAAGGACTGTCCCTACAGCACCGGTAAACTGAGGCGGGATAAATATGTTAAGATCTTTCAGAAAGCTGACAACGTAACCTGACCAACCTACTGCAACAGTTGAGGCGGCAAACAGGTATTCAAGTATAAGGTCCCAGCCGATTATCCAGGCCAGAAATTCACCAAGAGTAGCATAAGCATAGGTATATGCACTTCCTGCAATTGGTATCATCGATGCAAATTCTGCATAACATAAACCAGCAAAACCGCATGCAAGTCCGGAGATAATAAATGACAAAACTATACCCGGACCGGCGTACTGGGCAGCAGCCTGACCTGTAAGAACAAATATTCCTGCACCAATAATTGCTCCGATACCTAATGTTGTAAGATTAAGAGGAGTAAGAGTTCTTTTTAAACCACCAGATTCCTGTGATTCACTGAATAACTGAGGTAGTGGTTTTGTTATGAATAACCGGCTTTTTGACATGTGGGTTGAATGAATGATGCGACTTAATTTTTAATAATTACAAACCTAACTTTTTTTTTATTAAATAAATTGAAATTCTCTGAAAGTATTAAGAACAGGGTTCTCACTTATTCAATTTTTTAAATTTTTAACAATTTAATAGTTCTGTTCGCTGGAAAATTAAAATAAGAACAATTGCCACTAAGGTACAAAGACACTAAGATTCACAAAGGACTGATTCATTTAGAATTAACCATAGTGTAATTTTGTGCTTTAGTGTCTTCGTGGCAAAAAAAATATTAATCAAAGGGTATTCAAATTTTTTAATCCCACGTTGTATTTTTGGTAAAAATCAATTCCAGGAAAATGAACTATCGGCCTATACCCTTGTTCTGTTTATAACTAATTGAATGAAAAATATTTTTATCTTTGCCGCTCAATAATACTTAAGTTAATAAGGATGATTAAAATCAAATTCCCCGACGGATCAGTCAGGGAGTATAAAAAAGGAATAACCAGTCTTGAGATTGCGGAACAGATTAGTCCCAGGCTGGCAAAAGAAGTTTATGCAGCAACAGTTAATGGCGAAATACGCGACCTGACCAGATCAATTGATACAGATGCAACTCTTATACTCCACAAATGGGAGGATGAACAGGCAAAACATGCCTTCTGGCATTCCTCTTCACATCTTATGGCAGAGGCCATTGAGGCATTATTTCCCGGAACCAAATTTGGAATAGGACCGGCAATTGAAAATGGTTTCTATTATGATATCGATCCCGGAAACGAAAAGGTTTTCACAGATTCAGATCTTGTCCTTATCGAGAACAAGATGAAAGAGCTTGCATCAAAAAATCTCACATATGTAAGAAAGGATGTCAGCAAGAAGGAAGCATTGGACCTGTTTTCCAAAAAAGGCGATGAATATAAAACAGAGCTGATAGGTGACCTGGAGGACGGTACTATTTCATTATACTCACAGGGAAATTTCACTGATCTTTGCCGCGGGCCTCACTTGCCCTCTACTGAAGCAATTAAAGCTGTTAAGGTTCTTAGTCTTGCAGGCGCTTACTGGAGAGGTAATGAAAAAAGAAAAATGCTTACCAGAATTTATGGTATAACCTTCCCGAAACAGAAAATGCTTGATGATTATCTTGTTTTCCTTGAAGAAGCGAAGAAAAGAGATCATCGCAGGATTGGAAAAGAACTCGAGCTTTTCACATTTTCACCAAAAGTGGGAATGGGTTTGCCATTATGGATGCCAAAAGGTTCGGAAGTTAGGAAGAGCCTTATTGATTTTATGACAGGTATCCTGAGAAAGAGAGGTTATCAGATGGTAACCACCCCACATATTGGAAATGTGAATCTCTATAAAACATCCGGACATTTTGAAAAATATGGAGCCGACTCATTCCAGCCGATAAATACTCCTCAGGAGGGTGAACAATTCATGCTGAAACCTATGAATTGTCCGCATCACTGCGAGATTTTCAATGCCACTCCTCATTCCTATAAAGATCTTCCTTACAGGATGGCCGAATTCGGAACCGTTTACAGGTACGAACAGAGTGGTGAGTTACATGGTCTTACCAGGGTAAGGAGCTTTACCCAGGATGATGCACATCATTTCTGCAGACCTGATCAGCTGAGGGAAGAATTTAAAAGCATCATTGACCTGGTTCTATATACCTTTAAAATTCTGAATTTCAACGAGTACACAGCACAGATCTCATTAAGGGATCCTGACAATAAGCAGAAATATATTGGATCAGAAGAGAATTGGATAAAAGCTGAAAATGATATAATTGAAGCCGCAGCAGAAAAAAACCTGAAAACTATTGTTGTCACAGGAGAGGCAGCGTTCTACGGACCGAAACTCGACTTTATGGTAAAGGATGCGATTGGCAGAAAATGGCAGCTGGGTACTATCCAGGTCGATTATAACCTGCCTGAAAGATTCGACCTTACATATAATGGCAGTGATAATCAAAAACATAGGCCGGTAATGATCCACAGGACCATCTTCGGTTCAATGGAAAGATTTATTGCTGTTATGATCGAAAATACTGCCGGGAAATTTCCACTATGGCTTGCTCCCGATAAAGCAATCATTTTGCCGATCAGTGAAAAATATAATGATTATGCACAAAATGTTTTGCAGTTATTAAATAATTCCGATATTTGCACCTTAATTGACGAACGTAGCGAAAAAATAGGTAAGAAGATCAGAGATAGTGAATTAAGGCGTATTCCTTATCTTCTTATTGTAGGTGAAAAAGAGGCTGAAAACGGAACAATTGCAGTCAGGAAACAGGGTGAAGGCGACAAAGGAGCTATGAAAATTGATGATTTTGTTACTTTTATCAAGGAAGAAATTAAAAAAGAGATTGCTGTTTAGAGCATTATAAAAATTTATTACTAACTAAATTTAAGGAGGAAAGAGTTATAGCATTGCCAGGTAGACATGATGCCGCCAGGAACTTACAGCCGGCTCATAAGATCAATAACAGAATCACCGCAAGAGTCGTTCGGGTTGTAGGTGATGATATTGAAACACAGATTCTAAGTATCCAGGATGCCCTTAAACTGGCTGACAAAATGGAACTTGATCTTGTTGAAATCTCCCCAAATGTAGATCCGCCTGTTTGTAAAATAATTGATTATCAGAAGTTTCTATATCAGCAGAAAAAGAAACACAAGGAAATCAAAGCCAAAGCCTCAAAAGTTGTAGTAAAAGAGATAAGGTTTGGTCCCAACACTGATGATCATGATTACAACTTTAAGCTCAAACATGCAATGAAGTTCCTTGAAGAGGGTGCAAAGGTAAGAGCGTATGTATTCTTCAAAGGCAGATCGATACTGTTTAAAGAACAGGGTGAAGTGCTGCTACTAAGGTTTGCAAATGATCTTGAAGAATTCGGGAAACCCGAGCAGCTGCCAAAACTTGAAGGTAAAAGAATGATAGTATCTTTCGCCCCTAAGAAGAAGAAATAGAAAGCAACTTTAACAACAATTATATTTATCAGAAATGCCAAAAGTGAAAACTAATCCCGGTGCAAAGAAAAGATTCGCGTTGACCGGAACAGGGAAAATCAAGCGTAAGCATGCATTTAAGAGTCATATCCTGACTAAAAAAGAAACCAAGCGTAAGAGGAATCTTACATATTTTGGTCAGGTTCACAAGACTGACGAAAAGAACATCAAACTTCTTCTCGGACTTAAATAATGTTTATTAATTGATTAAAGAATTATAGTACTAACAGATTGAACAGCAGATAAGAGTTCGGTACAGACGAAACGCTGACAGTCAAAAACAAACAAATTATGCCAAGATCAGTAAATGCGGTTGCATCGAGGACAAGAAGAAAAAAAGTCCTTAAGCAGACCAAAGGGAACTTCGGTTCAAGAAGAAATGTGTTCACAGTTGCAAAAAACACACTCGACAAAGGGTTAGGTTATGCATACCGTGACAGGAAAGACAAGAAGGGACAGTTCAGAGCATTGTGGATCCAGAGGATCAATGCCGGTGTCAGACAGTATGATATGAGTTATTCAGAATTCATCGGGAAGCTCAGCAAGCATGGAATAGCACTCAACAGGAAAACTCTTGCCGACCTGGCAATGAATCATCCGGAAGCCTTCAAGGCAATCGTTGAAAAAGTGAAATAAGCTATAAGATTTTAGATAATTAAAAGGATATGCAAAAGCATGTCCTTTTTTATTTTGCACCTCACCCTAAATCCATCTCCCAGGGGAGAGGGACTTTATCGGTGTAAATATATGATAATCTGTGTCTTCTCCCCCTCTCACCTCGGGAGAGGGGGAATGAGGGAGTGAGGTCCTACCTTGCCTTCATGAACATCCGGTTCCACCTGATTTTATTAAGACCAGTGGCTTCCTTATCGATAGAGAGCCATATAAATTTTGGTTTGCCGATAACATGATCTTCAGGGACAAAGCCCCAATACCTGGAATCAGCCGAATTATGTCTGTTATCACCCATCATCCAGTAATAGTTCATTTTGAACGTATAGTCTGTTGCCGGCTGGTTGTTGATAAAGATCTTGTCACCTTCTATCCTGAGGTCATTATTTTCGTATATGTCAATAATCCTTTCATAAAAGCAGATATTTGAAGTATCAATCTTCACAGTTGCTCCTTTAAAAGGTATCCAGAGCGGACCAAAATTATCCTCATTCCATTTCAGACTCTCTTTATAAGGGAAGATATACGGGGCATATTCTCCAAATCTTGAAATCAATGGCTTTACTTCAGTAACATTGGTAAACTTCTGCATTGCTTCCGAATTGTTTTTGGTCAATGGCAATATGTAAGCACCCATATACATCTGTTGATCTGACTTTGAAATATTCAGTCGTTCAAATGCTTTAGGGTTAATTGTGGTTCCGTTTGTATTGACAGCATATGTTGTTTGTTGCGTTTTGTTCTCTGAAACCAGTTTACCATTGACATATAAATTGCAGTCTCTTATAAAAATTGTATCCCCTGGAATACCAATGCACCTCTTTACATAATTATCGCGCCTGTCAACCGGCCTGTAGATAATATGGTTCTTCTCCCTGACATCCCTGCGAGCCAGATCAAGATATTGTCCGTCTGTTTTCAAAGGCAGAGAAGCAGAATAATCACGATACTTCATATCCCGTGCCTCTCCCCTCACAATCTCATAATAACTTGTTACAGTGTTCTCCAGTACTACAGTATCACCTGCCGGAAAATTGAATACAATCGGATCATTATTTCTGACATGCCCTATTCCGGCAAGTCTTTTATATGGCCAGTGTATAAGGTCTGACCATGATTTTGAATTCACCAGTGGTAATGTATTCTGAGTAAATGGAAATGCTATCGGAGTATTAGGCATCCTTGGCCCGTATGCGATCTTGCTGACAAAAAGATGGTCCCCTATCAAAAGGGATTTCTCCATTGAACCAGTGGGGATCCTGTAATTCTGGAATAGAAAGATATTGATCAGGCTGACAGCAATTACTGCAAATATCAGGGCATCAAGCCACTCGATAAAAGCGCTATTATGGCCATCCCTTTTTTTCCAGAATGACCAGTTAACCTTTTCAGAAATATGTACATCATATACGACAGCAAGTCCGATAAGTAACCAGTAATTTCCTATCCAGATTACGGTAAGTAGATATATCAATGCGGCAATACCAAATCTGAAATACCTGGAAGAAAAAATGTTGTTCATAAAAGTGTATTAAAATTCTTAAAAATAGATAAATGTTCAGAATTCCAGAACTTCACTCATTGTGAAGACTCCCTTGCGGTTATAAATATACTCGGCTGCAAGAACCGCGCCATAAGCTAATCCTTTCCTGTTTTTAGCTTCATGCTTCAGACTTATGGTATCAATATCAGAGGTCCATGTGATGGTATGTGTACCCGGGACCACTCCTTCCCTAACTGCCCTGACAGGGACCAGGCCCTTTGCTTTGTCTTTTTCAAAACACCAGCCTTTATAGAGCTTATTATTGTCAGTGATCATTTCAGCAAGTGAAATTGCTGTTCCGCTTGGGGCATCAAGTTTTTTAGTGTGGTGTATCTCTTCAATAAAAGGTTTGTATTCCTTATGCGCTTCTAAGATCCTGGCCAGTTCTGAATTCAGTTTGAAGAGTATATTGACTCCGATACTATAGTTTGATGAGTGAATAAATGATGTGTCATTCTTTTTGCATATGGCTGCAGCTCGTTCGTAGTTTTTCAGCCACCCGGTTGTACCCGAGACAACTGGTTTCTTCATTTCAAGGCACTTTACAATATTTTCGTATGCTGCATCTGGCATGGAGAACTCAATTGCAACATCAACATCTTTAAAGGCAACCGGATTTAAGTCTCCCGCATTTCCAAGATCTATGATCAGTTTGATCGTATGTCCCCTTTCAATTGCCACACTTTCAATTTCATGGCCCATACGTCCGTATCCTATTAATGCAATATTCATAATTCTCCTTTTTGCGAAAATACCCGTTTTTAAGTAGAATACAACCTAATATTATATTAAAATGCTTAACAAAAAGTTAAATATAAACGCGTTGGAGCGAGTTGTGATGATACAGGAAGAAAATAATTTACAGTCATGGGTCAATCTTCTCACTTCATCTTCCTGAAGATGTTTTATACCAGAACCCAGAAATATCTGAATAGGAATATTTTACTCCTCCTGCCAGGGAGGTACTGAAATATTTTTTATCCTCCATCGAAACAATCCTTTCTTTTTCCTTCCAGAAGCCATAATTATAAGCCGTAGCCAGAAACCGTATCTTATCATTTTCCTTCATTATTTCTGTTCCAAAATGCCTCTCGCAAGTTTTAATAAACATGATCAGATACAATAGTTCTGTTTCAGGCTTTTCAAGATCTTCAACAATCGATGCCCTGTAGCTTTCAATATCATCAAAAGAGCTTTTATCTTTTAGAAATCCCCGGCTCTCAAATTCAGGGAAAATATTAATAGCTTCCCTTATCTTTTCTGCAAATGATGGTTTCATCTGGAATGGGCCGATAGAAAAATTTGCGTATTCCTCTCCAAGATTGATATACAGAGCTTTCAGAAGGGTTATTTCAATTTTATCCTGAAGTGCTGAATACCTGACAAGCTCAGGAAATACTACTGAAATTGCCTCTTTATAGGGAACATTGTATTTTCCAAGGGACATAATGATCCAATCCCTGTTCTCGTTAAGAAATCGTTCAGCCTTTATCCAGTTCCTTCCGAAAATAACCTGGTAATCAAGAGATTGTGCCTCTCCTGTCCTGATTGATAAAACGAACAGTAAAAGTATCATTACAATAAATTTCCTGCTCTGCAATATCTTTTCCAAAACAGGATTGTAACCCAGGTCAGAATGGTATTTTACACTGCACAATAGAGTTTCTTTTTGGAGAGTAGTACATATAAGCCAGGTATACTTTCCCGTCAGCCTTAACCCAATGTACATTGAAAAGATCAGATAATTTAGTTTTATCGCTTAATGTTAGAGTTCCAAAATTATAACTGCCGTACTTTGTGTTATCCGAACTGATAAAGAGATTCTCAGGATCAATTCCATCCTTCGGGGTATCAATTACCTTTTTCCCTTTCAGGTCGGATATTATGTCATATCTGTATAATAGAATATCATCGAATTTTAAATTTCCCTTCAATTGGGCTGAGATAAAAGATGTCTGATCGCTATTTGCTCCCGGGATATTTGTAATAAGTACTGGCATTGTACTTGCCTGGCTTTTTCCATTCATATTTGCATTCATTTGTTGGGCAAATTTCATAGCAAGGGCCATTTGTTCTTCCTGTGTCTTTGCCTTCTTGGATTCTTCTTCCATGCTTTTTGCAAGATCTTGTGTAACAACAAGGTTTTCAGTAACTATCGCAGCAAATTTATCCTTAGACCTACTTACAGTAAATTGAGAGATAACAGCATAAGGCCCATATTTTTTTCCCTGAAATGTGATTGTGTATTTATCTCCGTTTTTGGAAATATATTCTTTATACTTTCCCAGTATTGCATCATCGTTATCTTCAACAGAATTAATATTATAGGAAGACAGCGCAGGGTCTCCTTTCAGGAAAGGTCCTTTGGTTACACCGTCTTTCGCAATATAATAGTTTTGGTTTGTCCTGTCCTGAACAAGTATGCTCCCATCCTCACCGTTAGTGATACTTATTTCAGAATAATCAACCTTTAATTTCCCTCCCAGATCCAGAATAAGTTCTGGCTGAGTACATTCACAGGATGGTTCAGGCATTGTTTTTTTTGATGAATTCTGGTCCTGTTCAGGTTTTTTATCACCAAGAATATCCTTCTCAACGTTTGTCTTGACATTCTTTACAAACTTTGAGATCTGTCCGTGCGCAAGTACACCAAAGCCGAAGAAAATAAAAAGGAAAATTGAAATCGATTTTTTCATAACTATTTATGTATTAACAATTGGAAGTGACGCTACCTTTTTTCAAAATGGCTTTGATCAAAATTATAAAATTAATTTCCATGGGAACCCATTTAAAACTAAATAACACAGAACCTTGAAAATTGTTAATCAAATTTTGAATATATTTCAGGTCAAAATCCAATGGCATCATGAAATATTTAATCTTCTTATTATCTGTGACAATTATGATTTCTTCATTTGCCTGCAAAGCAGGAATTAAGGCAGATCTGGTAATTATAAATGGTAAAATAATAACCATCGATAAAGAACATCCTGCAATTGAGGCGATAGCGATTAAGGGTGAAAAAATTATCGCTGCCGGCACCACCTCTTCAATTAATTCCTTTATTGAAAATGGAAAAACCAGGGTAATAGATGCACATGGAAGACTGGTGATCCCGGGATTCAATGATGCACATGTACATTTCGGACCGCTTGATCCTGACTATATTGAATTAAGGTATACAACAGATCCTGATATTATTACAGAAAAGGTAAGGGAACAGGTTAAAAGGTCAAAACCAGGAGAACCCATCAGAGGCGGCCACTGGGAGCATGAGATGTTTGTGAACAAAAAATGGCCCTCGAAGGAGCTTCTCGACAAAGTGTCTCCAGATAATCCAGTACTATTAAGCAGAGCGGATGGACATTCAGTCCTTGTCAACAGTTATGTATTGAAAAAGTCAGGTATAACAAGAACCTCTAAAGATCCTTTTGGAGGAGAAATACAGAAAGATCCTGACACTGGTGAGCCGACCGGGATATTAAAGGAAAACGCCATGGATCTTATCAGACTCGGAGATTATAAAAATGAAAGAACAAAGGAGGAGAAAGAAGCGAGGATCTGGAAAGGTTACCTGCTCGCATTAAAGGAAGCACGTGAGTACGGTGTTACCAGTGTTCAGGTACCGGGGTCTGCTGATTTTGAAGCATATGAGAAACTAAACAAAACAGGTGAACTTACAAGCCGAATTGATATCGGTGAGTTCCTCACCTGTGATACTTTGACTCTGAAGAAATACCTGCTCGAGAAGCAAAAATATCCGAGGGATTCCAACTGGATAAGGTTTGGCTATCTGAAGGCATTTATTGATGGGACAATAGGTTCCGGAACAGCATTGATGTTTGAACCATTTGCTGATAACCCAAAATCATCTGGTCTGGCAATGATGCCTTATGAAGAATTTGAATCTATGGTAATAGTTGCAGACAAAATGGGTTTCCAGATCGGGGTTCATGCAATAGGCGATAAAGGGAATTTCTG
>JAHEYW010000063.1 GCA_023251395.1 Bacteroidales bacterium | reverse complement strand
AGTAAGGAATGATTCTCATGTTGATCATTATCATTCCGATAAGTGCGCCTGTAAATCCTGCCATGCTCCATCCTCCATGGAAAGAAGACATAATCGGTTTCCCGAAGAGTTTCTCGGTTGGAACGCCCTGGGTATTGAGGGATATATTGCAAAGATTGCCAGACAGTCCGAAAAGAAACAGGGCCAAAGCAAGCTGCCATCCCTCCTGAGCCAGCCCTATATTACTGAGACAGATTGTATAAACAGGAAGTGCAAAAAGAAGTGTTGTACGGCTTCCGAAACGGGTGACAAGCTTTCCTGAAAAGGTCATCATCAGGAACTGAGCAACAGGCATTGCAAAAAGGATTGTACCGAAAGCAGCATCATTAAGATGGAGCTTAGTCTTTATATCGGGTATCCTGCTTGCCCATGAAGCAAAAGTAAGCCCCATACTGAAATAGAATAGTGTTACGGTGATCCGCGTATTCCTTTTATCAGATTCAACCTGATCGTGAAGCCGGTCCTTGCTTTTGTTTTCTGCCATTGTACAAAACAGCTGATAAAGCTGGCCGCAAAAGTATTAAAAACCTGAAATAAAATAGAAGAGAATCAATACTATTCTGAATGCAGGGAATTAACGTGACAGAATATAAAGTATATTACCGTAATAGGATTAAATGAACAGTAAAAAATACTGGAAATTCCCGAGTTGATATATCAATCCAGTTTCATCTGTCGCATATTTGTATAGGAAGTTTATCTGCATTTATCGAATTTTGCATTATGAAGACATGGACGACAAATAACAAAATAAGAATAACCAGGGTTTTATCCGGCAGGAGTAATTCATTCGTTGTCAATGACAACACTTTATCTATACTGGTTGATACTGGTCCGGAATTCATGAGAAACACACTATTAAGAAACCTTAGAGTGCTTGATATCAAAAACATTCATTATCTGATACTTACTCATTCACATTTTGATCATGCAGCTAACGCTGACATAATCAGGGACCTTTTTGGAGCAAAGGTACTGATACATAAAAGTGAAGCAAACTATTTAAGGAAAGGTGAAAATGTCATGATTAAAGGGACAAAGAAATTTTCAGGTTTTCTGGTTTCAAAGTTTGGCAAAAGACTCCTGGAAACATTAAAATTTGATCCTTGTCCCGCTGATATTGAATTTGAAACAGATGGAAAATTATTCATACCGGAAACCAAAATAAAGATCATTCATACTCCTGGTCATACTGAAGGTTCAATAAGTGTGATCATTGACGATGAAGTTGCACTTACTGGTGATGCAATGATCGGAGTATCTAAAAATCATATTATGCCACCATTTGGAAATGATATCAATAAAATAATTAACAGCTGGGGAAAATTGCTTGAAACAGATTGTAAGTGGTTCTTACCGTCACACGGAAGTGCAAATGCAAGGGAACTGGTCGGGAAAGAATATGTGAGATACAGAAATTTACAGGAAATGTGAATTCGTTTATCAAAATCCGGATTTCGTAAGCTCCTTTAAAGTAGTCCTGTTTAAAATCCCATAAGTTGTGTCACGTACTTCTTTAAATACCTTCCTTATCTCACATTTTGCTTCGTCTTTGCAGAACTCACAGGGTTGATAAGCTTTCTCAGAAACACAATACATAAGTGCAATGGTTCCTTCAAAATGTCTTACCACCTCTGCCAGTGTTACATCTTCAGGTTTTTTTAGAAGATAATAACCACCTGATTTTCCAAGTTTACTACCCAGGATTCCCAGTTTTCTCATCTCGAGCAATATATTTTCAAGAAAACTCTGAGGAATTTTCTCCTCCTCTGCCAGGTCCTTAATCTGCATGGGTCCTTTGCCATATTCCCTGGCAAGCCTTGTTAATGCGACTATTGCATATCTTGTCTTCTTGGAGAGTATCATGCATCTTCATTATTATACTGCCCTAAAGTTAAGTATTTATGCCTAATGAATTTTAGTTTTTGTGCCAATATCACTTATTCGGACGAGGATTACTTTTGTTCACTAAATCGGTAGACATTATAATAAATAAATTTAAATGAAACTTTTTACATCACTTACACTCCTGCTCGTTTTAAGTGCAGAAATATACTCACAGGCCTCCAACGACATCTTAAACCTTCTAATTAATAACAGGACAATAACACAGGCACAGGCAGATTCGATCAGGGCTGAAAATGCGATCCTCCAGCAAAGTTCACTTGCCGACAAAAAGCTTAAAATTGACTTTGAATTCAGGCCAAGAACAGAATACAGGAATGGTTATCAGCAGCTGAGAAATGACACAACAGCAGGTGCGTTTTTCACCAACCAGAGAAGCAGACTGAGTGCAAATTATTCCCTGAATAACAGGTTCATTCTGCAGTTTTCAGTTCAGGATCTGAGAGTTTGGGGTCAACAGGATCCCAAATCAACTTCAGCCACTCTTCAGGTTTTCGAGGCGTGGGCTGAACCATATTTAACTGATAAATTATCATTAAGGATAGGCAGGCAGAGACTCATTTATGACAATCAGCGTTTATTTGCAGAAAATGACTGGCGGCTCAGCGGGGCAACTCATGATGCATTCAACATCAGATATTATTCATCCCGGGTGTCCACTGAACTTGCTCTTGCATTTAATCAGACCACCGAAAGACTTTTTGGTACTGATTATACTCCTGGTGGTTTTACAAATTACAAATTCCTTGCCGTTCACTATCTGAAATTCAACCCGGTAAAGTACTTCACCGTTACCGGTTTGAACAGTACGGATGCCTACCAGGATAAATTAAAAACTGAAAAACTGTATTTCAGATATACTCTTGGTGGACGGATTGAATTTGAAAAGAATCTTTTGTACGCAACATTCAGCGGTTATTACCAGGGTGGCCAGAACAGCACTGGAAAGAATCTCTCTGCCTGGTACATACAACCTGAGGTGAAGATCACGTTGAAATCAGGAACAGTTGCCAGACTTGGTGCTGAGGTTTTCAGTGGTGACAATAATGGTGTTACAACTTCGACAGATCATTCTTTTGTCCCCCTTTATGGTGTTGCACACCGTTTTAACGGTAATATGGATCTCATTACCAAATTCCCAACTGATGTAAGGTCTGATGGTCTTATCAACCCTTATCTTTTCCTGATCCAGCCTGTACATAAGAAATTTGAACTAAGAGCTGATTTCCATACATTCAGCCTTCAGAGAGATTTTTATGTTAGTAACAAAAAGATAGATCGTTACCTTGGATTTGAAAACGATCTTTCAGTCTCTTATAAGCCAAATTCAGCAACAAAAATAGATATTGGGTTTGCATATATGATCCCGACCGAAAGTCTTGCTATCATTAAGACCAGCGGCAATAGCAAATATGATCTCTCCTGGGCATTTATAAGCCTCACTTTCAAACCGGTATTATTCCAGACAATTTTTAAATAAATCACTAATGAAAAAATATATCACAATAACCTGCTTTACACTATTACTTGGGCCATGGGTCAATAACCTATCCTTTTGCCAGGAAAATCTTTCCGGAGAGTTAAGTATCTCTGGAGCATTTGCCCTTTATCCCATGACAGTCAAATGGGCAGAGGAGTTCCGCAAAATACATCCTGCGGTTAAAATTGATATTTCTGCAGGCGGAGCAGGAAAAGGAATTGCAGATGCGCTTGGAGGAATGGTTGATATTGGAATGGTCTCCAGAGACATCTACCCTGAAGAAATTAAGAAAGGTGCATTTCCTGTTGCGGTTACAAAGGATGCAGTCGTAGCAGTAATAAGCGAATCCAATCCTGCTGCCCAGGAGATTCTAAAAAAAGGGCTAAGCAAAGATGCCGGGAATAATATCTGGATATCCGGAAAATTCTCTACCTGGTCACAGGCTTTTGGTATCAAGGGATCTTCCGTTATTCATGTTTATACCAGATCTGATGCTTGCGGGGCAGCTGAAATGTGGGCAAAGTACTATGGGAAAAAGCAGGAAGACCTACTTGGCGTTGGTGTATTTGGTGATCCCGGTCTGGCCCAGGCTGTTAAAAGAGATCCGCTCGGAATAGGATATAATAATATCGGGTATGCATATGATTCCAAAACAAAAATGCAGGTAAAAGGGATGAAGGTTGTTCCATTAGATCTGAATAATAACGGGAGGATAGATGATGATGAAAACTTCTATAGCTCAATGAATGATCTCATCAATGCGATAGCAACCGGGAAATATCCGTCTCCGCCTGCACGGGAATTATTTTTCGTTTGTAAAGGAAACCCGAAAGGCAAAATAGTTCTTGCAGAGTTTATGAAATGGGTATTAACCGACGGTCAGAAATTCGTTTTTGAAGCCGGATATATTGCCCTGCCAAAAGAGAAGATAATCGCTGAACAAAAGAAACTGGAATAGAAAATGAGGTATATAAGAGTTGTTAAGGACAGAACAGCCCGGCATCTTATGCTGGGCATTGCCCTTTTTTCCCTGCTTCTTCTTCTGGTAATTGGTATCACTCTGCTGTTTAAGGCATTACCAATTATGAGGGAGAAATCACTTGGTACCCTGCTGACTTCGGGAAACTGGAAACCATTCAAGGGAGATTTTGGCTTTTATCCCTTCATTATAAGTACATTATATGTGTCGGCAATTGCGATTATTATTGCCCTACCCCTCTCTTTACTCACGAGCATTTACCTCAACACCTATGCAACAAAAGGTATCAGAAAGATATTTGAGCCTGTTATTGACCTGCTTTCAGGTATACCACCTGTGATTTACGGTGTGTGGGGTTCCCTTGCAATTGTACCGCTGATTGCAGAAAAGATATCACCGCATTTTGTTGAATTTTCATCAGGATATTCGGTTCTTGCAGGAGGACTGGTCCTGGCAATAATGATCCTGCCTCTCCTGGTAAGCATACTGACTGAGGTCTTCCGTTCAATCCCGAAAGAAATGACAGATGCATCACTGGCTATGGGTGCCACAAAATGGCAAACCGTGAAAAAAGTAATTCTCAGAAAATCACTTACCGGGATAATAGCAGCAATTGTACTTTCTGTATCACGCGCATTCGGAGAAACGATTGCAGTGCTTATGGTATGTGGGAATATTCCTTTAATACCCAAGTCGGTTTTTGATGCCTGCTATCCTCTCCCCGCGCTTATTGCAAACAATTATGGTGAAATGATGTCTATGCCAGGTTATGAATCCGCATTAATGCTCGGTGCATTTCTGTTATTTTTTATCATCTTGATTTTCAATGCAGTATCAAGATTGACTCTTAATCAGATTGAAAACAGATATAGCTTATAAGACTCATGAAGGCAAAAAAAACAGAAGAGCTCATTTTTAAAACATTTATGATTATTTCATCAATAATCATTATTTCTATCCTGTTCTATATTATCGGTACTATCATTTACAAAGGGTTACCGGCACTTGACATCGATATGCTGACAAAAATTCCCGGAGGTGGCTTTTTTCTCGGAAAAGAAGGAGGTGTACTTAACGCAATTGTAGGGTCGCTTTATATCATACTTGGGTCACTTGTTATAGGTCTTGCCATAAGTGTACCACTTGTAATCTATATTAACTTCTACCTTCCAAAAAAATCCTGGCTTGCAACACTTGTCAGGTTCTCATTTGATATCCTTTTTGGAGTCCCGTCAATAGTATATGGTGCGTTCGGCTTCGCACTGATGATCTTCCTTGGGATCAGAGCATCCCTGCTCGGCGGTATAATTGCAATCGCCCTATTGATAATGCCTATTATGATGAGATCTTTTGATGAAGTTGCAAAACTTCTTTCAAGAGACCTCCCTGATGCATTGTTGTCACTTGGAGCTACCAGATACGAAATGGCTAAAGTCATAATAAAACAGCTTATGCCGGGTCTTGTTACAGCAATCCTTTTGTCGGTTGGCAGAGGTATTGGTGATGCTGCAGCAGTTCTTTTTACTGCCGGGTATACAGATAATATTCCAACATCATTGGGACAGCCGGCTGCTACGCTGCCTCTTTCAATCTTTTTCCAGCTTGGCAGTCCCGTTGAAGAGGTTCAGAACCGTGCTTATGCGTCTGCGGCAATTCTGACGTTAGTGATACTTATTCTCAGCCTGTCGGCACGTTATTTCAGTTCCAAATATCAAAAAAACAAAATATAACCATGATGAATTTTGGCGTTGTAAGGACCAGTAGTACGCTGGAAGAAATTCAAAGCAACTCATATCTGAGGAAAGTTGAGTCTTCTCATACAATAAACATCAAAAACCTTAATGTATTTATCGAAGAACATCATATTCTGAAAGATATCAATCTGTCTATTCCTGACAAAAGCATAACCTGCATTATCGGACCTTCCGGATGTGGCAAATCAACACTCCTGAAAACTTTGAACAGGATGCATGACGAAACCCCGGAAGTCAGAATATCCGGAGAGGTAATTGTAGATGAGGAGAATATCTATGGTGTAAACGTCAATGTAATTGATATCAGAAAAAAGATGGGGTTACTCGCACAGAGACCATGCCCGTTGCCAATGTCAATTTTTGACAATGTTGCCTATGGTCCGCGTATTCACGGGCTAAAGAGAAGAAAGGCAATCAACCAGACTGTTATACAATATCTCCAGTATGTTGGCCTCTGGGATGAGGTGAGAGGAAGGGTGCGCAGCTCTCCGACAAGACTCTCCATAGGACAGCAACAAAGACTTTGCCTGGCAAGGGGCCTGGCCATTGAACCAGAGTATATATTGGGGGATGAAGCCACTTCAGCCCTTGATCCGATTTCAACAAAAAAGATAGAGGAGCTTTTTATTAAACTGAAAGAAAAATATTCAATCATTCTTGTAACACATACTTTAAGACAGGCCAGACGAATTGCAGATTGGGTGGTCTTCATGTACATGGGTGAAATAATCGAAGCAGGTAAAACGGAGGAATTTTTTAATAACCCTAAAAACAAACTGACCAGAGAATATTTGTCAGGAAGCTTTAGTTGAAATCAGGGTCTTACCAGCCGGTTACAGGAAAATAAGATTGACTCGCAACAAAACCTGGTGTATCTTTGTTATTTATAAGTAATTAACAAGGAGGTGCCCATGAACGATTTTCTATGTCCACAATGCGGGGAACACATCAGAGTTGGTGAAAACATCATTTTCAAAGTGAGAAATAGCAAGAAGCAATCGGCACTTCTGCTTTTAAGTCCCCAGATCGGAAACTACACAAGCATTAAACACCCATCTTTTGAAATTAAGACAGGTGAGTATCTTGAGTTCTACTGCCCTCTATGCAATGCTTCTCTTATCTCTGACATTCATAAAAACCTGGCCAAAGTAATACTCCGGGATGAAACAGGCACCCATTCAGATGTGTACTTTTCTCAGATCGTTGGAGAACAAAGTACATACCAGACAAAAGGTGATTCCGTTAAAGCTTCAGGATCGGATGCAGGGAAATATACCCATTTTAGGGTGGGTGAGAAGTTTAAGAAATACCTCTAAGAAATTTCGGATTGCGGATTTCGAATTGCGGATTTATTCTTACAATTCGAAATTCGAAATTCGAATTTCGAAATATTCATTTCAGGTATTTCTTAATATTATAAAGCTTATTCAGAGCTTCAACAGGTGTAAGGTTATTGACATCGATTTCCAGGATTTCGTCCCTGATCTGCTTAAGGACAGGATCATCAAGCTGGAATATACTCAGCTGCATACCTTCCCTGTGGCCTGCGATATCTGCAATTGGTTTTGCAAGCTCCTGCTTTTCATGGCTCTGCTCGAGCTCTTTTAATATCTCATCCGCCCGCGAAACAACACTCTTTGGCATTCCTGCCATTCTTGCAACATGGATCCCAAAACTATGTTCACTTCCTCCTCTCTTAAGTTTGCGAAGGAAGATGACTTTATTATTCAGCTCCTTTATCGAAACATTGTAGTTCTTAACCCTTGAAAATGAGTTTTCCATTTCATTAAGCTCATGGTAATGAGTGGCAAACATGGTCTTTGCCCTGAATTTGTTTTCATGCAGATACTCAACCATAGCCCAGGCTATTGAAATACCATCATAAGTACTTGTTCCTCTTCCTATTTCATCAAGTAACACTAGGCTCCTGTCAGACAGGTTATTAAGGATACTTGCTGTCTCATTCATTTCAACCATGAATGTAGATTCTCCCAGGCTTATGTTATCAGATGCCCCAACCCTTGTGAATATCTTATCTACTATGCCAATTGCTGCTGAACTTGCAGGTACAAAACAGCCCATCTGTGACATAAGAACAATTAATGCTGTCTGCCTTAGCAGCGCTGACTTTCCTGACATGTTAGGGCCGGTTAAAATAATTATCTGCTGATCATCGGTATCCAGGAGAAGGTCATTGGGTACATATGATTCACTTACCGGCAGTTGTTTTTCGATTACCGGATGACGTCCATCATGAATGACTATCAGTTTTGATTCATTTAATTGCGGCCTCACATAAGAGTTCTCTTTTGATACTGCAGCAAAAGACTGAAGACAGTCAAGCTTTGCAATAAGAGTAGAATTGAGCTGGATCGGCGGGATATATTCGAGAATGGCAAGAACCAGATCATTAAACAGCCTTGTCTCGAGTGCAATGATCTTCTCTTCTGCGCCGAGAATTTTACTTTCATATTCTTTAAGTTCTTCTGTAATATATCTTTCGGCACTAACCAGGGTTTGTTTCCTTATCCACTCAGGCGGAACCTTTTCCTTGTGAGTATTGCGAACCTCTATATAATAACCAAAGACACTGTTGAATCCAACCTTCAGGGATGAAATGCCAGTCCTTTCAATTTCTCTGGTCTGAAGATCAATAAGATAATCTTTACCGCTATACAAAATAGTCCGCAGTTCATCAAGCTCTTCCGAAACACCTCTTGCAATAGCATTTCCTTTAATCAGTTGCAAAGGAGGATCATTATTCAGTTCCATTCCTATTTTCTCTGAAATTGTCCTGCAGGGATTAAGTTGTTCGGAAATACTGACAAGAGGAGGACAACCGATTTCGTTACTTAATTTCTTAAGTGGCTCGATGGCTTCAAGAGCCCGTTTCAGTTGTACTACCTCACGTGGATTGATCCTGTTCACAGCAACTTTTGAAACCAGTCTTTCAAGGTCTCCTATCAGTCGTATATATCCGGAAACCTCATCTCTGAAACCATCATTATTTACAAGGTGCTGGACAACTTCAAGTCTGTCATTTATTGGTTGGATATCTTTCAAAGGAAGTGAGACCCACCTTTTCAAGAGTCTTCCACCCATTGGTGATATGGTTTTATCGATCACATCAATGAGTGTTTTTGCCCCTTCATATGGTGAATGAAAAAGCTCAAGGTTCCGGATTGTAAATTTATCAAGCCACACGTACCTGTCTTCCTCAATACGGAGAAGAGAGGTAATATGCCCGAGCTGATCATGCTGCGTAATATCAAGGTAATGAAGAATGGCTCCGGCGGCAATAATCCCGAATGAAAGATTCTGAACGCCAAAGCCTTTTAATGAGCTGGTTTCAAATTGCCTGAGAAGCCTGTCATTAGCTGCCTCTGTTGTAAATATCCAGTCATCGAGCTTGAAAGTATAGTACTTGGGTCCGAAGTTTTCTGTGAAGAGCTCACTCTTCCGTTTTTCGTAAAGGACTTCTTTAGGCTGAAAATTGCTCAGGAGCTGATCAACATATTCGAAAGTACCTTCCGATGCAAGAAATTCTCCAGTTGAAATATCCAGAAATGCAATACCTGCAACTTTCTTGTCAATGTGAACGGCTGCAAGGAAATTATTTTCCTTGTGATTCAGCACATTGTCATTCATTGAAACTCCCGGAGTAACCAGTTCGGTAATTCCCCTCTTTACAATTTTTTTTGTAAGCTTCGGATCCTCCAGCTGTTCGCAGATAGCAACCCGTTGTCCCGCCCTGACAAGCCTTGGAAGGTATGTATCCAGAGCATGATAGGGAAAACCTGCAAGCTCAACATAAGAGGCAGATCCGTTAGCCCGCCTTGTAAGAGTAATACCAAGGATCTCTGATGTCTTTATTGCATCCTCTCCAAAGGTTTCATAGAAATCACCTACCCTGAAAAGCAGAATAGCATCAGGATGCTTTGATTTGACAGCATAATACTGTTTCATCAGAGGTGTTTCTACATATTTCTGGAAATCAGACATTGCAAAGAGATCTGTTTATTAACAAAGATACACTCCGGGAAAGTTAATTGAAATATTTTTCAATTATTCTTATTAAATATTTCTCTCTTCTGTGTATTCACTGATACTACACCCTCTCCCGTTATGCGGGATCTCTCCGCCAGCTGTGTAGGAGGAGAAAATCCATCTACATTATTGACTATCTCATTAAATGTTAAAGTATTTTCCCCCCTTCAGGGGGGACAAAGGGGGGTCGCCTTTCACAGAGAACAACAGAGAAGATAAGAATACATTGTCGTAAAATTTCATATTTAATATCATTGAATCCCTCACCCGGTTTTCTTAACTTGCAGTATTTGTTACATTAAACTGGTAACCCAATGAGAAAAGTGCTTATTCTCGGAGCTGGTTTGGTTGCCAAGCCGATGGTCGAATACCTTCTTGACAACTGCTTCAGACTGACAGTGGCCTCTCCTATGAAACCACGGGCTGAGGAAATGATTAAGGGTAATCCCCACGGCGATGCCATTGACTGGTCTATGGATGATCCAGTAACTCTGGAAAAGCTTGTCGGAGAACATGATCTGACAGTGAGCCTTCTGCCATACAAGTTCCATTATGAGGTTGCGCTGGTTTGTATCAGACAGGAGAGACCACTTGTTACAACATCATACGTCCAGCCTGAAATGCAATCGCTGAGTGTCGCCGCCAAAAAAGCCGGGATAATACTTCTAAACGAGATAGGACTTGATCCGGGGATTGATCATATGTCAGCAATGCGGTTGATTGACCGTGTCCATAAAAAAGGAGGGAAAGTGGAGAAATTCTATTCGCTTTGCGGAGCACTGCCTGCACCTGAAGCAGCCGATAACCCCCTCAAATACAAATTCTCATGGAGTCCGAAAGGGGTTATCCTGGCCAGCAGGAACAGCGCCCTATATATCAGGGATGGGAAAAAAGTCTATATTGAACCTGAAAATCTTTTCAAAGACAGGTTTGAAAAAACAATTCCTGAAATCGGGACTCTTGATGTATATCCAAACAGGGACTCAATTAGTTATGTAAATATATACGGTATACCTGAAGCTACAACAGTTTACAGGGGAACTTTCAGATACAAGGGGTGGTGTGAAACACTCGATGTTATGAAGAGCCTCAATATGCTCGATGATGCATCAATCGATTATTCAGGAAAAACCTTTGCTGAATTTATTGCGGAAAGATCAGGATTATCAATAAGTGATGACCTAAAGAAGAGTTTGTCAATTAAGCTTGGATTACCTGCGAATTGCGTTGCATTCAAATCATTTGAATGGCTGGGATTATTTAGTCAGGAGAAGATGGGATATTATGTTACGACTCCTTTTGAAATCACATCCAACCTGATGATCAGAAAGATGCCACTGGCAGAAAATGAGAGAGATATGGTACTGCTTCAGCATATTATTGATGCATCATACCCTGACGGCAGAAAAGAAAATATCATTTCTTCAATGATTGATTTCGGATCCCCTTCAACCAATACCTCAATTTCCCGGACTGTGGCTCTTCCTGCTGCGATTGCGGTCAGAATGATACTCGAAAAGGAGATTGACTTAACCGGTGTTTACAGACCAGTCGTACCGGAGATCTACAACCCTGTGCTGAATGAATTGGAAACCCTTGGAATCAAAATGACGGAAGAGGTTTTTGAACAAGATAGAAGATAAAAGAGTAAAGATAAAAGTGGGATTGACTTAGATAGGAATGATTTGGGAAGGACCAAAGAGCTACACAGAGAAAACTAAAGAAGAAACTTCGACTTTTCTACAACACCTTAGGAGTCAGAATTTAAGGTAGAAATCCCGGGTGACATTCTTATATTCCTCCGTATAGCTATGCCGCGTTCCTGTTTCGATTGTAAGGAAACTTTCAATAACAGGTTTACGTTTTCTTTCAAATTTCATTATGAGCCTGATAATTTCTCCTGAAGGGTATGGTTTAATTTTTATTATCCGGGTACAGAATAAACTAAAACTGCTTGCCTCTGCAATGAACAGACTACCTTCTGTATATGGCATGATGAGCTGGAAATTACCCTCTTCTGAAAGAAGCTTTATAACCCCTTTAAGCAATTCATCAGAATTCAGAGTATCATTATGCCGGGAAGCAGTTCTTCCCGGGTCAGGGCTCTTGAGTGAGTCCCTGAAATATGGAGGATTTGTAAGAATGAGATCGAACCTTTTTTCACAATTTGAGGAATACTGTTGAAGGTCTTCGTTGATGACCGCTATCCTCTCTTTCCATTTACATTTATTCACATTTTCACATGCCTGATCATATGACGATAAATCCGGTTCAATACCAGTTATTTCTGCATTGCATCTTTGTGCTGACATGATGGCGAGAAGTCCCGATCCTGTTCCGATATCAAGAATGCTTTTTGCTCCTTCAAGATCTGCACAGGCTCCCAGCAGGACACCATCGGTGCCGACCTTAAAGGCACTTTTCTCCTGGCAAATTGTAAACTGTTTGAATTTGAAATAGTTATTGGCCATTTCACTATATAATAACATTTCGACAATTTAAGAAAAAGCATGATATGTACCGGAAATAAAAGATTCAAATTCGTCTTATGTTGAGCACTAATTTTTGTTCCGGTAATGTCTTTTGAATATCTTGCATTCATGGAAGTGAAGATAGTTGTTTTCTGGTTCAGGCGTGATCTGAGGCTCAGTGACAATACAGGCCTTTACAATGCACTGAAATCCGGCTACAGGGTTCTTCCCATATTCATTTTCGACACGAATATTCTTTCCAGACTTGAAAGGGATGATCCCAGGATCAGTTTCATATGCGAGTGTATTAATAAATTGAATTCAGAATTAATCAGGAAAGACAGTTCAGTTGTAACATTCAACTCCACACCGGAAGAAGCTTTCCTGTTGCTTAATGATACTTATAATATAAAGGCTGTTTATGCTAACAAAGATTATGAACCCTACTCTGTTTCGAGGGATGAAAAAATCAAATCCCTTCTGTTAAGCAAAGGCATTCATTTTCTTGCATATAAGGACCAGGTTATTTTTGAGGAATCGGAGATAGTGAAGTCTGATGGTAATCCATACACGGTTTATACTCCATTCGCTTCAAAATGGTTGCAGAGCTTTAGCAACAAGAACATGGCAGAAGCAGAATCATTATCACTTACAGGAAATTTCCTCGATGTGAATAAAAACAAACCTATTAAACCTGAAGCCATAGGTTTCATTACATCAGATAAAAAAGTGATACCATTTGATATAAGTGAGAGTCTGGTTACGAACTATCATCTTACACGTGACATTCCGTCTGTCAAGGGTACATCACTACTTAGTCCACATCTCAGATTCGGCACAATAAGTATAAGGGAGGTATTACGTAGAACCCAGAGTTTGAATGATATATTCACCCGGGAGCTGATATGGCGTGAATTCTTTATGCAGATTCTATTTCATTTTCCATCTGTCACAGAAAAAAGTTTCAAAGCCAAATACGACCGTATTGAATGGGTAAATAATGAGGATCACTTTGACGGATGGTGTAAGGGAATGACTGGCTTTCCAATTGTTGATGCCGGTATGAGAGAACTGGATAAAACCGGTTATATGCATAACAGAGTCAGGATGGTAACAGCAAATTTCCTGACAAGATACCTCCTGATCGACTGGAGATGGGGTGAGACATGGTTTGCAACAAAACTTCTCGATTTTGAACTTGCCTCCAACAATGGCAACTGGCAGTGGGCAGCCTGGACAGGTTGTGATGCGGCACCCTATTTCAGAATATTTAATACAGATAAACAGCAGCAAAAATTTGATCCTGATTTCAGATACATAAAAAAATGGATCGCTGAATATGGCACTCCTTTATATCCTGAGCCTGTTATCAACATTTCAGAAGTAAGAGAGAAGGCTATACGACTTTACAAATCGGGAATTTATTCGTGAATATATACTTTTTATAATTTACGGATTCGATTAAAAACACTATCAAAGTTAAGAGTTGAACAGCCTGGCTTATTGTTGCAGAGAAATTATATTGTTTTATTCACCCCGGATCCGAAAAGAGCAAAATCATATCTGACAGGGTCTTCAGGATCAAATTCCCTGAGAATTGCAGTAAGTTCCTCAACTGCTTTCCAGTCATTTTGTTTTCTGGTCAGAAGTCCGAGTGCTCTTGCCGTATTACCGCTGTGAAGATCGAGTGGTATAAAAAGTTGTGAAGGAGAAATCTTTTTCCATAAGCCAAAATCCACACCCCGGTTATCGTTCCGGACCATCCATCTGATGAACATGTTAAGCCTTTTTCCGGCGGCTCCTGAATTTACATCAGCAAAGTGTTTCTCTGCCCTTTTTTCATGTGCTGTTATAAAGAATACCTTTCTGAAATATGATAATCCGTCCTTCAATGATCCTGACTCTTTCATACCCTCCACAATTACATCTTCCATTGAGCGATAATGAGAATAGATATTCTTAAGTCCCCTTAAA
>JAHEYW010000062.1 GCA_023251395.1 Bacteroidales bacterium | reverse complement strand
GAAAAATACATAATCCTGACTTACACGATATCTGGTACCCCATGATGATTTCACCTGAGCCCTTCGATAGCCCCAGTTTTCCTCACCTGAAGTTTTATACATCTTATCCGGAGGACCGTAAATAATATATATCATACCCCGGTCAGTTCTCCACCCTTCTTTATATGATGTAAAATAGAAGTTAGCATATAATGCTCTCATGTAATATATCCTTATTAGTTCTCTCGATTTTTCAATATTTCCGCCACAACCAACCCAAAAATTGTCGAGCGCAACTTTAGGTTTTGGATTCGATCGTAATGCCGATATTTCATCAGCCGAGGCAATATATTCAAGCGGCTCAATCATCTCCTCCGGTGTGGTCATTGAAGGAAAAGATGTTCCGAAATTAAACAATGTATAACCTTCGTTCGATTTTATTTCTGTCTTACACAGGTAGACTCCTTTCTTGGGCAACATTATTGCAATTGTATCACTATACTTTAATGCGATGGTGGTATCGGGATAATTGCTGAGTGTCCTTTCAGGAAGTATCATGTTGGGCGCATACGGAACTCCCTGATATGGCTTGTAATAAGATATATACAGACTATCGATAGGTTTTCTTGTATAGACGAGATCGAGATATTCATTGCGTCTGACAACTGGATTCAGCAACTCGTTATGAAGGAAATGGCCTCTGGCATAAAAATTATACCTGTTAGCATCTGATCTGGTGTTAAATGGAACGAATGCATGGGTCATGGTCAGCTTTATACGGTCCATTATCCGTATATCTGCAACATAATCAGTACCCGGCTCAACCTTCATCGGGAGATGATATAAATATTCCTCCCTCGATTCTTCCTTTACAATATCAAGGTCATAAACAATCGTATCCTGCAGACTCTTGCCCTGACTCAAATCATAAACCTGTACTGAAACATGAATTTGAGCCATCGGTATCCCTCTGGGATTTGCCTCATTGAAATAGAGGTCGTTCTTAAAGAATTTTATTGAAAGGATACTTACATTTTCTGCCTGGTTGAAAACCCCGTATCTTGGATTAATAGTATTCTTAATCGGATTATAAATATATGACAGATCCTTTGAATCATTTGATGACTTTGTGGAACTGCATGAATACGACAGCAGGATAATTGCTGTAATTATCAGGATAGTTCCCTTTATTCTAAGGATCTGTTTATTCATTCTTTAAAATTAATAAACTTTTCAATCGGTACAATTCAGCCATTGAATACTAATCCTTGCCAGCTCACGGTTATCGTTCAACCTGATCAGAGAGTGACAGAAAATATCTTCCTGTTTTCCGGGATATGTCCTGATCAGCACCTCTTCTCCGAAAACCGATTCTGCCAGATAGTTGATTTCCACTTCTGCCGGATAATGTTTCATCATGAAATCCAGGCTGTAATTATCTGTGATCCATTTAATGTATTTAACATTATTCGTGTGAAGATTAAGATCCAGGTCACTTAATCTTATCAGAAAAGATTTACTGTCATTTCCAATATTGTCCGGGATTTCTACTTTATCTGCGTTTCTTCCGAATGAGCTTCTTGTTGAAGTTTCATTTTTGAATCTTGAAAGGTGCTCTTCAGGTCTCTGTATTCTCTTTGTCCTGATATCCACGATCAGCCAGGATGAAGTCCCTGATGCAATAGACCCTCCATCTTTATAGCGGACCTCATAATCTCTGAGTGCAAATAGCTTATCAGTGCCCCTGGGCCAGGTTCTGACAATTATTGTCTCTCTCCATTCCGGCCATGCTTCAATTCTAACAGCAAGCCTTGATAATACCCAGAAATGGTTGGCCTTCATCAGGTCTTCTCTTCCGAAATTCAGTAATTCAGCATGCTCGGAGGCAATATCCTGAAGGTAATTCAGCAAAGAGTAAAGACACAACTTGCCGTCAGGGCCGGTATCATAAACAGGAACTTTATATTCTTTTTCAAATTGAAAAGCTTCCATTCATTTGTTATTTTTCATAAAATCATCGACTTCCTGGCTGTATTGTGTCCATCTGTCCATCTCCTCATTGAGCTGTTCCTTGAGGTCCTGGTATCTGAAATAATCCTGTTCATGCTTTTCTGAATTGTTGCCTGGTTCCATGAACGATTTATCGATTGCATTTATTCCTGCCTCGAGTGTTTCAATCGTTTTTTCCGAATCCTCCAGACGTTTCCGCAGTTTTCGGAGACTCTTGTCATATTCTTTCTTTTCGAGATATTTCTGTTTGTTAGAAGAAATGGATTCCGCTTCAAAATTGTTTTTTACCCTGTCTTTTTTCTCAATATCCTTCAGATTTTCAATCCTTTTCTTTCTGAGGAAATCATAAATACTTCCGATGTGTTCTTTGATCTTATGATGCCTGAACTCATAAACCTTATTTACCAGTCCATCCAGAAAATCTCTGTCATGGGATACCACAATTAGTGTGCCATCATATTTGATGAGGGCTTGTTTCAGTATATCTTTTGAGCGCATGTCGAGATGGTTGGTAGGCTCATCCAGAAGGAGAAGGTTATAAGGTTCCAGAAGAAGTTTTACCAGAGCCAGTCTGGACCTTTCACCACCTGAAAGGACTTTGACCTTTTTATCTATATCATCACCCCTGAACAGGAAGGCTCCGAGCATGTCTCTGATCTTCGTCCTGATGTCCCCCTTTGCAACTTCATCAATTGTCTGAAGAACAGTTTTGCTTTCATCAAGTAACACATCCTGGTTCTGGGCAAAATAACCGATTGAGACATTGTGACCCTTTTTGAGGATACCGGTGTGATCGGTTTCGCCAATTATTATTCTTGAAAATGTTGTCTTGCCTTCACCGTTCCTTCCGACAAAAGCAACTTTTTCTCCCCGTTCTATCTTAAATCCGATGTTTTTCAGAACATTCAGGGTTCCGTAAGATTTTGAAAGGTTTTCTGCTTCAATTACCACAGTGCCTGAACGAGGTGCAGGTGCAAATCGTATATTTATTGCATTTGTATCCTCTTCATCCACTTCAAGACGCTCAACCTTATCAAGCTGTTTTATTTTCGACTGTACCTGAACTGCTTTAGTTGCCTTATACCTGAACCGCTCAATAAACTTCTCCGTATCCTCTATCATTTTTTTCTGATTGCGGTATGCGGCAATCTGCTGTTCCCTTCTTTCCTTTCTTAATTCGATATATTTCGACCAGGAGACCTTATAGTCATATATTTTTCCAAGTGAGATCTCTAATGTCCTGTTTGTTACATTGTCGAGAAAAGCCTTGTCATGTGAAACAAGCAATACTGCCCCCGGGTAACCGGCCAGGAAAGATTCAAGCCACTGGATTGACTCAATATCGAGGTGATTTGTTGGCTCATCAAGAAGGAAAAGAGTTGGTTTTTTCAGAAGAATTTTTGCAAGTTCGACCCTCATCCTCCATCCGCCGCTAAGCTGACTTGTTGGTCTGTCGAAATCTTCCCTCTCAAAACCCAGTCCTGTAAGGGTCTGTTCAGCCTCAGCCATATAATTGGTTCCTCCCAGTAGTCTGTATCTTTCTTCAATTACTGTGAGATGATCACAGATCTTCAGGTAATCGGAGGATTCATAGTCTGTCCTGTTATTCAGTTCATTATGGCAGTTTTCGATATCTGTTGCAAGACTTCTGATTTCTGAAAAGGCAGTTATGGCTTCATTCATCACCGTTGTGGCGTCATTTACCTTCATCTGTTGTGGTAAATAACCGATTGTCAGATCCCTGGGATAATCGACATGTCCTGACGTTGGTTCCATCAGACCGGCAATGATCTTGAGTAATGTTGATTTTCCTGCACCGTTTTTCCCGGCAAGGCCAATACGGTCCTGTGTATTGACAAGGAATGATACTTCATCAAGCAAGTCAAAACTTCCGAACGATACAGAAATATTCTGGATAGAAACCATTTTTTGAAAAATTGAGTGCAAAGATAGGAAAAGTAAATTATTACTGTAATAAGAGGAGCAACCTCAGGTGAAATGATGGCCCGGGATTTGATGATTTGAAATAGTATTTTCATATTAATTAATGTTAGACTAATATTTACCAGATTACCTGCGGTGAGCTCGCAAGCTCGGTTCTTCGCTCAGAATGACAGGCAATTAAAGGGTGATGCTGACTCCCGCCTTGTCTCCTCTCAACCATTTGTCATTCTGAGCGTAACGCAGTGAAGCGAAGCATCTGGTAATCCGATAGTTGTTATTTCTGGTTATTATAGTTGTATAATAATCCATTACAGCTCAACACTGACCACAATTGTCTGTTGTATTAATATAGTTTGTAAACATCTATCTTTGCAATAATCTTAATTAAGAACCATGAATGATTCTGAAAACAACAAGTGGAACATACTGATCAGCTCAAAAAGCCTCCAACGGATGATGCTGATCTTACTACTGATACTCATAACAATATCATCGTGTAAGAAAGAAAGTGGCAGCAGTTATAGCCATTATGTCTCCAAAGAACTGGTCCTTACATATTCAAATACTTATATTAACAATCTGATTGCCAACGCTTCAGCGATATATCCTGATTTTAACAATATCAAATCCCAATTCACAAATGCGGTAAAGGTTAATAAACTGGTATATAAGACTAAAGTGGGAGGAAAGGAGATTGAGGCATCAGGTTTGATCTGTACTCCTGATTCACCCGGAAATTATCCGGTGATCTGCTTTCAGAACGGTACCAATACGCTGAACGCCTATGCACCAAGTATGCTGGCAACTATGACCTCATATCAGATGATTGAGGTTGTTGCATCTATTGGCTATATAGTTGTTGTACCTGATTATCCGGGCTTTGGTGCATCATCACAAATCCCTCATCCTTATCTTGTTTCAGAACCCACTGTGACTTCTATAGTGGACATGCTTACATCTGTTAAAGAGGTGATGAGCACAGGATTTCCTGGTTTAACTCTTAAAAATGAGTACTATCTGATTGGATATTCCCAGGGAGGCTGGGCTACGATGGCGGTGCATAAAGCCCTTGAAACGACCTATTCTGGCGACTTTAATCTTATTGGAAGTGTTTGCGGGGCAGGTCCGTATGATATTAAATATCTGGTGCAGAGTATGATCGGTTCACAGACATACTCAATGCCAGTTTATCTCGGTTATATAGTTAATGCTTATAAAGCATATGGCCAGTTCGACAACCCGGTGAGTGATATTCTAAATGAACCATACGCCTCAAGATTGAGTACGTTATATACAGGACTTCTGACCTCAGACCAGATTAATGCACAGCTTACAACTTCAGTATCCGGATTGCTCACTGCAGATTTCATTAATGGTTTAGCATCCTCTTCAAAATATTCAACAGTAAGATCAGCATTGACCAGTAACAGCATAGCCCCATGGCATACTTACAAACCATTGTATATGCTCCATGGCGGCAGCGATACTCAGGTTAATCCGGCTGTGACAAATTTTTTCTATGATTCTTTGATAGCTTCAGGTACATCTCCATCTGTTCTTACGAAAGAGATCTTACCCGGACTGGATCATGGAGATGGAATTGTCCCTTGCCTGCTGAAGGGATTACAATTTATTATTAATTTGTCTGTATTAAGATAGCCGGTTAAACAGTTTATAAATTTCATTGGTACAAAGTGAGGAAAAAAAGAGGTATTCAGATTCTGGAAAAGGTCAGGATTACAGATATAGGAGCGGAGGGTAATGCAGTAGCCAGGGTCGATGATCTGGTAGTTTTTGTACCCAGGCTTATCCCTGGAGATGTTGCAGACATAAGGGTTCTGAGAAAAAGAAAAAAGTATATCGAAGGTAGGGCAATAACATTTCATGAATATTCAAAAGACAGAATAAAGCCGGTATGCTCTCATTTTGGTATTTGCGGAGGATGTAAATGGCAGCATCTTCCTTATAATCTTCAACTATTTTATAAAGAAAAACAGGTGAGGGACAATCTCACACGGATTGGTAAAACCCCGATACCAGAAATTTATCCAATTATCGGTTCTGACGAGGAATACAGGTACAGGAACAAGCTTGAATATACATTCTCATCAAGGCAATGGCTGACCAGTGAACAGGTAAAATCGGATAAGGAAGTCAGCAATGAAAATGTGCTTGGATTTCATATACCCGGAGTTTTTGATAAGATTCTTGGGATAACTGAATGTCACCTTCAGCCTGAACCAACAAATATAATCAGGAATGAGGTCCACCAGTTTTCAAAAGGAAAAGGGCTTTCCTATCTGGATATCAGGGAACATTCAGGTTTTTTAAGAAACCTGATCGTGAGGAATAACCTTGCAGGGGATGTTATGGTTATTGTAGTATTTAATTACGAAGATGAATCATCCAGAAATGATCTGCTTAATTTTATAGGCAGTAAACACCCTGAAATAAGATCGCTGATGTATGTAATCAATTCAAAAAAGAATGATTCACTGGGTGATCAGGAAGTAATTTTATTAGAGGAGATGATCATCTTATGGAAAAGATGGATGGACTGAGTTTCAGGATAAGCCCAAAATCATTTTACCAGACTAATACCCGGCAGGCTCTGAAACTATACAGAACCGCAAAAACATTTGCCGGGCTTACCGGTAATGAAGTTGTCTACGATCTTTATACCGGCACAGGAACTATTGCAAATTATATTGCTGATTCAGCCAGGAAGGTAATTGGGATGGAATATGTGAGCGAAGCTGTAGTGGATGCTATTGAAAATTCAAGGATCAATTCAGTCATTAACACTAGTTTCTTTGCAGGAGATATTAAGGATCTTCTCAATGATGAATTCATCAGAATGCATGGTAAGCCAGATGTAATAATAACTGATCCTCCGAGAGCTGGAATGCATGAAAGTGTTGTTAAATCTATGTTATCGGTTAGTCCGGGAAAAATTGTATATGTAAGCTGTAATCCGTCAACTCAGGCAAGAGACATAAATATTTTATCTGAAAATTATGTTGTTTCTGCGGTTCAGCCTGTTGATATGTTCCCTCAGACTCATCATGTGGAAAATGTGGTGTTGTTGACAATGAAATGACTGACAGCCAATATGTTACGAAGGGAATATTATTGTAAGCGGGTTCGGTTTTGAAATAAAAAATCAAATAATTTTGTGCTTTATTGTTGTTTTCTTACTTTTGTCACGCCCGGAGAAGCACTTACTTCCGCAAGGAGAGATGGGTGAGTGGCTTAAACCAGCAGTTTGCTAAACTGCCGTATGGGTAACTGTACCGGGGGTTCGAATCCCCCTCTCTCCGCCTCAACAGGCAAATCATCCGCCAACCGGCGGATGATTTTTTGTTTAAGACTGTGAATGAGACATTTGTACATGAACGAATGAGCAAGCTTAAACAAAACAAAATTCAGCAAAGCTGAATTTGCCTGTTGATGCGAGGAACCCCCCAAGGGATCAACCGCCATCGGCGGTTAATCCCTTTCACCCTCAGCAGGGTTGTTTATTTTACCGAAACCCGATGGGTTATTTAAGCTTTGCAAGTTCCCCCCCAAGGGATCAACCGCCATCGGCGGTTAATCCCTTTCACCCTCAGCAGGGTTGTTTATTTTACCGAAACCCGATGGGTTATTTAAGCTTTGCAAGTTCCCCCACAAAGGGATCAACAGCTTTTTACGATGTTCAGTGTTAAACAGAATTTCAACCAGAATCACTTTATCTTGTTATAATCCTTTAAGCCATAATCAGATAATATTTACCTACAAATAACCAATGTTTACCAAAATCTATGAAAAGTATTTGCATTAAGCAAAATATTGATTTAAATTGTGTAAACATAAAACCTGAAAAGAATTGGGATTATTCTTTGAGATAGGATAATGACAGATATTATTCAATTGAAAATGAAAAAATTGACTTTCTTTAAAAGTCATTTCATACTTGTGGGTCTCATTTTTATACAGATTCATTTAGCATCAGGACAGCAAAATTATTTAGCTTTTTCGACTGCTGATAAATCAATAACATTCTCAGAAAACTTTGGAGACAATAATAACCAGTGGATAACAGATAACCTCTGGATTGATGGAAAGATTATAAATGGATTTTATAATCTTTCCTGCAAAAATTATCAGCAATCCACTGGTCTGTCATGTAAAGCAATCCCGATCGGGAAGCGAAATGACTTTGAAATTGAAGCTGGGATCAAAATCATTAAAGGTACTGGAGCACTGGTTTTTGGTATGACTGATAAATTTGACCACTACAGAGTTGAAATATCTGACAATAATACACTGGAGGTTATAAAAGATCTTCCATCCAAAAAAAAGAAAATTGAAAAATTATATTCTGCTTCTTCTGTGAATTACCTTCTTAAGGATGCATTTAATAAAGTAACTATAAGATCTTTTAAAGGTATTTATTACGTGTTCGTAAATGAATCTTTGGTAATTCAACTTATTAATATCAGACCGGAAGGAGATCAGATAGGCTTCAATGTAGGAATTAGTTCCTCAATCTCTGTTGATTATTTAAAGGTGTGCATTCTAAAGAGGTTAGTTTCACCAGTTATATCAGAGAATGATGCGGTTAAGCTGGGAGATACGGTCAGACAAACAAAAATGCCGGCTGAACTTAACAAGGTTTCAGGGCCAAAAATTTCATGGGTCAGTCCATCAGGATTGAAAACTAACCTCGAAACCTATACTGCAAAAGTTAAAGCAAACATTAAATCCGGTTCTGGTTTGAAATCTGTGCTATTGTACCTCAATGGTGTTTCAAAAGGAGAAGCTGAAGTGAAACCTGTACCAGGCGAAGAGGAAACATTTTCGGTGGAAAAAAACATAAACTTCGGTCCGGGTGAAAATAATATATATTTGGTGGCCACCAATAATGAAGGGGCTACAAAATCTGAATTAAGGTATTTTACTAACCCTGCTGCTGTGGTGCCAGTTGTCACATGGTCAAATCCATCAAATCCAAATACTGTCGTGAATCTGGAAAGTTTTATTATCGGAGCCTGCATCCTATCACCCTCAGACTTAAAATCAGTGAAACTACTTGTTAATGGAAACGTTCAGATTGAAGATAATATATTTCCCATTCCAGGGACCGAAGGATGCACTTATAACTGGCAGAGTTCTGTTGTGATTAAAGAGGGAGATAACAACATTTTCCTTATTGCTACCAATATTGCCGGAAGCACAACATCTGAAAAAAGAGTAATAAAGTTGGAAAAAACTCTGGCCGAGAAGCGAATTGCATTAGTTTTTGGTAATTCTCATTACAGGAACAATACTACCTTGAAAAACCCTGTTAATGATGCAAATTTAATGGAGGGTACATTAAAAGAACTTGGTTTTGAAGTTATTAAGCGCTTAAATGCAGGAAAAAACGAGATGATGTCTGCAATAAGGGAGTTCAATGAAAAACTGCCATTCTATAGTGTAGCTTTGTTTTATTATGCAGGACATGGAAACCAGGTAGAAGGGAAAAACTACCTTATTCCGACAGATGCTTTACTGGAAAAACCTTCCGACTGTAGATTTGAAGCAATTGGAGTTGATTTTATTGTAGAGCAATTCGAACGATATCCAGATAATACAAATATTGTCATTCTAGATGCTTGCAGGAATAATCCCTATGCAAGCTGGACAAGAGGAGGAGATGCCGGATATAGAGCTATGAGTTTCTCAAGTGGCACAATTATATCTTTTGCAACCTCCGAAGGTGCTACTGCTGCCGATGGAAAAGGAGCAAATGGTATGTTTACAGAGGAACTTGTTAAACAAATGGTTATCCCTCAGTCAATCTTTAATGTCTTTATGAAGACCAGGGTCCAGGTAAAAAAGCTGAGTAATGGACAACAGGTACCTCAGGAGTGGAGTAAACTTAACGGTGAGTTCTATTTCAGGAGATAATTCTTTCGTTTTATCTATGAAGTGAATATTCTGATGATCGTTAATTTATCAGATTATCTTAACATGAGAATTAAAATCTTTTTAATACTGTTTTTTCTGCTGTCTTTTAACCTGGTAAGGGCTACTGATTTTTATGTCAACTCATTAACAGGCAGTGATATTCCAGGAAATGGGACTCTGCCCAATCCATGGAAAACTATCACTTATGCCTTGAGCCAGATAAGTGGAACAGGACACAGAGTTTATGTAGCAGGTGGTACATATAATACTACATTAGGGGAATCCTTCCCTATACTAATGAAAAATGGAATTTCACTTGTCGGAGATGGAGACTCTCTGACCATTATGGATGCAGCTGGCACAAACCGGGTATTGAGCTGTGTTGGAATAACTGACCCTTCAACGTTTATTTCAGGATTTACCATTAAAGGCGGGGTACTAGGTAGCTCTTTACAGGGTGGAGGTATCCTGATTTCAGCCGGATCGGTTCTGACTGTCAGGAATAATAAAATCAGTAATAATTCTGTCGGTTCTTCAGGTTATGGTGGTGGAATATATATTACTAATTCTTCTCCTCTTATCTCAAGTAACACAATAATTAACAACAGTCTTTCTACATCAGGGTATGGAAACGCTATTGCAATATATAATTCAAGCCCTCTTATTAAAAGGAACAGGATAATAAATAATAAGTCTGGCTACGAAGGATGTATTTATGTGTATGGTTCATCAAGTTCTCCACGGATACTTAATAATATTATAGCGAAGAACGTCAATAGTATATACTGCGACGCAGGGACACCTACTATTATTAATAATACTATTTCAGATAATTCAGGTGATGCTATTTATATCGGATATGGTAAACCTGATTCTATTGTAAATAATATAATTTCATTTAACTCCGGATGCGGAATATACGAATATAGTTCTTCCTATGATCCGGGTATAGTGTCATTTAATCTGTTTTATGCAAATGATGGTGGCGCATATTTTGACGAAGGATTAACTGGTTATTATACATCTGGCCAGCTAAATATAAGTGTAGCGGAATGTAAAAATAATATTGATGGAGACCCTTTGTTTGCAGGAAGAGTCAATAGTGACTATCATGAACTACAATATTCTACGGCTATTGATGCAGGAGATCCTACTTTTCTTTACAACATTGAACCTTCTCCAAATGGTGGAAGGATAAATATCGGTGCTTATGGCAATACGGAAGAAGCTGTTTCATACCTTGAACCTCCGGTATTACCTGCAGACTTATATGTAAATGCCTCAACCGGGAATAATACAACCGGAGACGGAAGCTCAGGTAATCCATGGAAAACAATAACATATGCATTAACTCAGCTTTTCAGAAGTGGTCACACAATTCATATTGCTGCAGGCACTTACAATACTTCATCAGGAGAGACTTTTCCCATTGAAATGAAAAACGGAGTTTCCCTGTCAGGAGCCGGGGCATCAACCTCAATAATTAATGCAGATAAAACAAATCGCATATTCAATTGCACTGGAATAACAGATCCATTAACATTTATTGAGGGTTTTACTATAACTGGTGGATATATTAGTGGTGATGGGATGAAGGGAGGAGGAATATATATTTCCGGCGGAACAGTTTTAACTTTAAGAAATAACACCATTACAAATAACAACTTACAATATTGGGGAGAGGGGGGCGGCATTTTTATTTCAAGATCTTCGCCTTATGTTATAAATAATACCATTTCTAACAATAGTGCAGGATGGGTAGGCGATGGCAATGCTATTGCTATTTATAGCTCATCTCCATTGATCAAAAATAATATTATGACAGGCAATACCGGTACAGGGAATTTAACCTCCAGCTGTATCTTTATATCTGATTATAGCGGTTACACCTGTACCCCACGAATAATTGGCAATTTGATTGCCAGGAATTATCAAAATGGTATAATGTGTGATGACGGATCCCCGACAATCATCAATAATACTATTTCAGATAATTCCGACAACGGAATTTATATATTCTACTCAACCCCCGATTCCATTTTTAACAATATAATTTCCTATAATACCGGATATGGTATATATGAATATATGTCAGGTTACGATCCGGGAAAGGTATGGTACAATTTGTTTTATGTTAATGAAAAGGGGTTATACTACGATGAAGGTTCAACAGGCTATTTCACGGGGAGTTCTTTAAATACCAGTGTTGCCGAATGTAAAAATAATATTGATGGCGACCCTCTGTTTGTTAACAAAACTATTGATAATTATTATATAAGAATTGGCTCACCGGCAATTAATGCAGGAGATCCTGCCAGTCCTCTTGATCCTGACGGCTCCCGTGCAGATATCGGAGCTTATTATTATATTCCTCCACCTGATGCACCAGTTGCCCTGGCAGCAACGGCAATCACCCACTACAATTTTTATGCTAACTGGAATGCTTCATCTTCAGCCGCAGGATATTACCTGGATGTAGCATCCGATGCTGGCTTTACAGTATTTGTCAGCGGTTATAATAATAAGAATGTAACAAATGTTACAACATTTTTAGTAGTAGGTCTGAACCCCAATACAACATATTATTACAGAGTCAGGGCCTATAACGGAACTGGTACCAGCGGATCAAGTAATGTAATTAATCCTCCGACACTGCAGATCCCTGCTCCTATGGCACCAGTTGCTGTTGCAGGAACAAATATTTATCAAACCAGCTTTAATGCCAATTGGAATTCTTCTGCAACAGCAACCGGGTATTATTTAGATGTTGCCACTGACAATGCATTTACGAATTTTATTACCGGTTTTAATAATAAAGATGTGGCTAATGTTACTTCATCAACAGTAACAAGCCTTTCGGCCTTTACAACCTATTATTACAGAGTGAGAGCATATAATGCTGGTGGTGTCAGTAGCAACAGCAATATTGTTGGTCTGACAACATTACAGGTTCTTCCGCCGGGAGCGCCAGTCGCAACGGCAGCTTCAGATTTTACACTGGTAAGTTTCAAGGCTAGCTGGAACTCCTCAGCCACTGCAACAGGATATTATCTGGATGTGGCTACGGATGCCGGATTTGCAGGTTTTGTAAGTAATTTTTCAAACAGAGATGTTGGTAATATCACATTTTGCCAGGTAGTGGACCTGGCGCCAAATACAACATATTACTACAGGGTAAGGGCATATAACGCAGGAGGAACAAGCTCAAGTTCAAGTATAATCTCGACAATAACCCTGCCTTTTGCTCCTTCTCCACCATCAGTAAATGCGGCGACCAATATCGGACAAACTGATTTTACTGCAAGCTGGAACAGTTCACCTGAAGCCACAGGTTATTATATGGACGTGGCTACTGATATTGCTTTCACGGCATTTGTGCCGGGATATAATAACAAAGATGTTCTTAATGTTTTAAGCAATAATATAACAGGGCTGACGGCCTATACTAACTATTACTATAGGGTAAGGGCATATAATAGGGGAGGATCAGGTAACAATTCAGAAATTATAGCACTAACAACATTATTAAATCCACCGCCGCCACCTTCTGCACCAATTTCAAATGATGCCACCAATATAACCCAGGTAAGTTTTATTGCAAACTGGACAATTGCTGCTTCAGCTACAGGGTATAAACTGGATGTTGCTGCCAACAACACATTCACAAATTTTGTGAATGGTTATAATGACAAGGACATCCTTAACGGAACAAGTTTCAGTATAACTGGTCTTACTGCAAATACTACTTATTACTACAGGGTACGTGCATATAATTCCGGAGGAGCCAGTCCTAATTCAGGAACGATTACTGTTGCTACACTGCCAAATCAACCCGTTGCTCCGGTTTGCATTGCTGCAAACAATTTAACCCAGACAAGTTTTACAGCAAACTGGAATAGCTCTGCAACTGCAACAGGCTATTATATTGATGTAGCAACAGATAACACTTTTGCCACTTTTATAACCGGTTTCAATAACAAGGATGTTTTGAATGTATTAACCTTTAATATAGCCGGGTTAACTTTAAACACTACATATTATTACAGGGTACGGGCATATAATACAGGTGGTTCGAGCGTTAATTCAAATACAATTACAGCAACTACTTTGCTGACCATTCAGGCACCATCCGCACCAACAGCCAACAGCGCTTCAGCGATCCTGCAGAACAGTTTTTCTACTCAATGGAGCAGCTCTCCCACGGCTACAGGTTATTATGTTGATGTTGCAATTAATAGTGCATTTACTACTTATATATCAGGTTATTATAGTCGGGATGTGGGAAATGTCACTAGTTTGGTTGTCACAGGTTTAAGTTCCAATTCAATATTTTTTTACAGGGTAAAAGCATACAATTCGGGTGGATCAAGCAGCTTCTCAAATATAATTTCAGTAACGACTTTACCATATCCACCTTCGGCACCAACCACTCTTTCTGCAGGTTCTATCACATCAACCGCCTTTACAGCCTACTGGAATAGTTCATCCGGTGCAACAGGATATTGTCTGGATATCGCAACAGATAATGCTTTCACGGTATTTGTAACAGGTTTTAATAATAAAGATGTAGGGAATGTAACAAGTACCATTGTAACAGGTCTTACAGCAAATATTACCTATTATTACAGAGTACGGGCATACAATTCAGGAGGGACAAGCAGCAATTCTAATATAATTACAGCAACATTATTGCCTGATCCACCGGCCAGTCCTTTGGTTTTGACAGCTGGTAGTATTTCTCAAACCAGCTTTACCGCAAAATGGAATAGCTCTTCAACAGCTACAGGATATCGGCTGGATGTAGCTTCTGACAATGGATTCGC
>JAHEYW010000259.1 GCA_023251395.1 Bacteroidales bacterium | reverse complement strand
CTGGCGGACAATAATGCTGCCTGCTTTCACAGACTGGCCACCAAACAGCTTCACGCCAAGTCGCTTACTTTCAGAATCGCGACCGTTTCTTGAACTACCTGCTCCTTTCTTGTGTGCCATAATTCTATATTTTTAAATCAACTTTTTTTATTTCTTGTCTTTAGCCGGTTTCTTAGCTGCCGGTTTTTTAACTGTTTCAGCTTTTTTTGCAGTACTTTTCTTAACAGGAGCTGCTTTTGCTTCAGCTTTTGGAGCTGCAGCTTTTTTGGTAGCAGTTTTCTTTACTGCACTCTTCGGTTTTTCTTCCGAAACCTTCTCAGCCACAGGTACTACTTCTTTCTTTGGTCTCCTGGTACCCTTTTCCTTAATACTGATGATCTCTACATGGGTAAAATTCTGGCGATGACCATTTTTAATCCTGTAACCTTTTTTTCTTTTTTTCTTAAAGACGATTACTTTATCTCCTCTTTCGTGACTGATAATTTTCCCTTCAACAAAAGCATCTTTGATAACCGGATCACCGATAATAACCTTACCATCGTTCTCAATTAAAAGAACTTTGTCGAAATCGACCTCCTGCTCAACTACACCTTCAAGGCGGTGAACAAAGATCTTTTTGCCTTCTTCAACTTTAAACTGCTGACCTGCAATTTCTACGATTGCGTACATTACTTATCTTCTTTTATATTACTCCGTGAGGCGTATATAACCCTTCTGTTATATAACTTCTTCTTGCCCCTGCGGATTTTATTTCGGACTGCAAAGATATAAAAATTGAATTAATTACAAACGTAAAGACTGTTTTTTTGATAATAACCGGAAGTTGGACAATTGTCTGATTTGCCAGTTTATGACTCGGGAATTATCAGCAGGAAGTATAATACAGACATGGGCATCAGATTAAAATCATGTTTATAAAAAAAAATATCTTATCCTGAATCATACCCCATTAATCTTTATATTTGTTGTAGTTCAAATAAGACTGGTATTTGCTCTGATAGATAACTGATTAAAATGAAGAGAGTTAAGCTTAATGTCCTGGGGATTTCATATAGCCAGACCCAGTCAGGTGCATATGCACTTGTTCTGATTGAAGATAAGGGAGAGAGAAGAATTCCAATAATAATCGGGGGGTTTGAAGCACAGGCAATAGTTATTAAACTTGAAAACCTTGAACCGCCCAGACCATTGACACACGATCTTTTTAAAAGCTTTGCCGATCAATACAATATTACTTTAAAAGAGGTTTTTATCTATAAGCTCGAAGAAGGTGTTTTCTATTCCTCACTACTTTGCACTAACGGAATAAAAGAGTATTCAATTGATAGCAGAACCTCAGATGCAGTTGCTCTGGCCTTAAGATTTGCTTGTCCAATATTTATAACCGAAGATATCCTTGAAAAAGCTGGAATTATTATCAACCCATCTGAACCATCTTCTTCTTCAGTTTCTGGCACTGATACACTCCTGGAGCCAGAAGCAGCAAAGTATGACGCATTCTCAGATGAAGAGCTTTATAAAATGATCGATGAAGCTATTAAAACTGAGGATTATGAAAAAGCAGCCTCGATCAGGGATGAACTGGAAAAGAGGAAGAAATCGTAAAGAAGTCTTAAATTAAACCAATCAATTATGAGAACAATATTGCTGGCGATCCTGGCATTGAATATGTTTACTCTTACGGCCAGAGACTATAAGGTTAGCTCTCCCGATGGAAGAACTGTAGTTACAATCAATCTGGAAAAAAACATACAGTGGTCTGCATCATACGATTCCCGGGAGATAATATCTTCAGTTAAAACAGGAATTCTACTTGAAAACGGCAAAATACTCGGTGTGGATGAATCAGTAAAAAAATCAAACCTGACAAAGATAGATGAGATACTGAGACCGGAAGTCCCCTATAAGAAATCTGAAACTGAAAATAAGTGTACCGTGCTTATGATGTCATTTAAATCAGGATTTTCTCTTCAGTTCAGGGTTTATAATGACGGGATAGCTTACAGATATGAAACAGCTTTTAAAGATACAATCAATGTAAAAAATGAAATTGCTGAAATACAATTTCCCAAAGGTACAAGTTCATGGTATCCACTCGAAAAAAGCTTTATGTCACATAATGAAAATACATTTGTATTCTCATCACTCGACACAATAGTTTCAAAACACCTGGGAAGTCTGCCTGTTTTATTCCAGTCAAATGGTACAAATGTTCTTCTTACAGAATCAGATATCGAAGATTATCCGGGAATGTGGGTAAGAGGAGCAGGCAATGGCAGAATTAATGGAGTCTGGCCCGCTTACCCGGCGGCAGATTCCAGCTTAAATGACAGGGACGTCAAGGTGACCAGAACTAGGGATTACATAGCCAGAATTGCCGGTACAAGAACACTTCCATGGAGGGTATTTATTATTGGTGCAAAAGATGGAGATCTTATTGAAAATGATCTGGTTTATAAGCTTGCTGCCCCATGCAGACTGACAGAAACATCTTGGATAAAACCAGGAAAAGTAGCATGGGACTGGTGGAATGCAAATAATATTTATGGAGTGGATTTCAGGTCAGGAATCAATACTGAAACTTATAAATACTATATAGACTTTGCCTCCAGAAACGGGATAGAATATGTCATACTTGATGAAGGCTGGTATAAACTTGGAAATGTTCTGGATGTTACACCGGGAATGGATATTCCTGAATTATGCAGGTATGCCTCCGAAAAGAAGGTCGGAATAATTCTATGGGTGATATGGAAAACATTTTACGACCAGATGAACATTGCCTTTGATCAGTTTGAGAAATGGGGAGTGAAAGGTGTAAAAGTTGACTTATGCAAAGGGATGACCAGAAATTAGTCAACTTTTACTGGGAATCTACCAGGAAAGCAGCTGAACATCATATGCTTATTGATTTTCATGGCTCTTATAAACCCGACGGACTTGGCCGGACTTATCCAAACGCCATAACAAGGGAAGGTGTAAAAGGTATGGAACATGACAAATGGAGCAGAGACATCTCACCTGATCATGATCTCACTTTGCCCTTTACAAGAATGGTAGCCGGGCCTATGGATTACACCCCTGGTGCAATGGTAAATTTCGACAGTGTCAATTTCTCTCCCATATTCACCCGCCCTTCAAGCCAGGGGACAAGGTCACATCAGATGGCGTTATATGTTGTTTTTGAGAGTCCTCTCCAGATGTTGGCAGACAACCCCTCCAATTATATAAAGGAACAGGAATGCACAGATTTCATTGTAAAGGTTCCTGTAATCTGGGACGATATAAAAGTTCTGGACGCCAGGATCGGTGATTATTTACTTCTGGCAAGAAGATCAGGAAAGGAATGGTATGTAGCCGGACTGACTGACTGGAAAGCCAGAGATATGGATCTGGATCTTTCATTCCTCGGAAATGGGGAATACCAGATGGAGATTTTTCGAGACGGCATCAATGCTGACAGATATGCAAGTGATTACAAACATTCAAAAATTGATGTGAAATCAGATCTCCGGATGAAAATACACATGGCTCCCGGAGGAGGATGGGTGGCAAGGATCAGACCGAAAGAATAAAGATTTGTTTTTAATGAGAATCTCTTTGACTTACTTCAAATGAAGCAATATCTCGATCTGCTTGATCATGTGCTGAAAACAGGGGTTATGAAATCAGACCGGACAGGTACCGGAACGATAAGTGTTTTCGGTTATCAGATGAGGTTTGACCTTGAAAGCGGCTTCCCGGCCATAACAACCAAAAAGCTTCACTTGAAATCAATTATTCATGAGCTTCTCTGGTTTATTAAGGGAGACACAAATATAAAGTACCTTACAGATAATGGGGTTACTATCTGGAATGAATGGGCGGATAAAGATGGTAACCTTGGCCCGGTTTATGGATCACAATGGAGGTCCTGGCCAGCTGCAGATGGAAGAAAGATTGACCAGCTTTCAGCAGTTATAAAAAGTATTAAGTCTTCTCCTGATTCAAGAAGGCACCTTGTCAATGCCTGGAATGTAGGTGAACTCGAAAAAATGGCATTACTTCCCTGTCATATACTTTTTCAGTTTTATGTGGCGGAGGGAA